>DASQID010000407.1:0-5052 GCA_035631775.1 Acidobacteriota bacterium | reverse complement strand
CCCCCCCCCCCGCACATGAGTCTTGCGCTACGAAACGGGGGATTCCCAGTCATCTTCGGACGAGATGCCGCCGTCCACCCAGAGCCATTCGATCTTCTGGTAGGTGAATGCCACCTCCTCGTACTCCGCGTACTTCATCGTATCGGGATGCTTGTTGTTCGGCATGGCGAAGTGGATAGACGCGATGCTGGCGTTGGTCAGCTTAACGGTATAGTGCTGATTCTCCTTGCCGGTCGGGCTCGGTTGCCAGAATTGCAGTTCCCATTCTGTAATGTTCTCGTTATTGACAAGGACGTTGTAGAGAAGTGGGGAGGACTTGTCCACCTCTTTGGTTATCACATAGGGAGTATGCATGCGCTTGCCGGTCGGCAGTCCGCTTGCCGCATCGCGCGGGCTGGTCACCGCGTGGTGTGCCGCAATAACCATGATCGAGTCTTCACGCCCCTTTTGAGTGACAGATCCTTTGATGTCCCCCTGGGTTTGTCCCTTGAGTTTGAGATATGCATTTAGAGCCATATTCGAGAGCCTCCTTCTCTTTTATTGCGAAATAGGGTTTGAGCACTTGTGATTGGGTAGAGTTCCTTCCTTTTATGACGAATGCTACATCCAGCGGTGAGAGCAGACCTGACGTGTTGTTCCGGCGGCTCCTGAAGCCGCCGGAACGGCGCAATGATGCGATGAGTCTCGTCTGACTGATTGCTTGTGCTTGCCCCCGCCTAAAACCGGAGGCTGAAGTTGTTTTCCGGGTCCAATTCGACGCGGAGGGAATCTGTCAGCGTTCCTGTCCCCATCCTTTCGAGAATCTGTGTGGATATCATCGGCAGCAGGGTGCCGTTGATGATGTGATCAATGTTTCGGGCACCGGACTCCACCTCCGTGCAGCGCTGTGAAATCAATTCCACTGCCGCGGGATCATATTCAAACCTCATCCGGTGGCTCTCCATGAGTCGCTTCCCGACCTGATTCAGCTTGAGGGCGACGATGTCCTTCATCGCCTCCATCGATATGGGATAGAAGGGGACCACGGTCATGCGGGCCAGCAGTGCGGGTTTGAAATGCTTCGATAGAGCCGGGCGAATAGCCGTCATGATTTCGTCGACCTCGGGACGAACCGGTCCGCTCGACATCGAGACGATCGTGTCCGAGGCAAGATTGCTCGTCAGGAGAATGATCGTATTCTTGAAATCGACCACGCGGCCCTCCCCGTCGGACAGCATTCCCTTGTCGAAGACCTGGTAGAAGAGGTTGAGCACTTCGGGATCGGCTTTCTCGACCTCGTCCAGGAGCACTACGCAATAAGGACGCTGGCGCACCGCTTCGGTCAGAACTCCTCCTTCGCCGTAACCGACATAGCCGGGCGGAGATCCTATCAGCCGTGAAACCGTGTGCTTTTCCTGAAATTCCGACATGTTGATCGTCACCATGAAGCGCTCGCCGCCGAACAAGAGGTCGGCGAGACTCAGCCCCGTTTCGGTCTTCCCCACGCCGCTAGGGCCGACGAAGAGAAATACGCCGATGGGCGTTCGCGGATTCTGCAGCCCCGCCTTGGCCGCGCGAATGCCGCGCGCGAGGGCCTCGATGGCATGATCCTGCCCTTTGATGCGTTCGCGCAGGCGGTTATCGAATCCCAGGATCGTCTGAGCCTCGTCGCGGACCATTTTGCCCAGCGGAATGCCCGTCCAGTCGGAGACTACCCGAGCGATCACCTCTCCGTCGACCTCCGTGTGAATGAACGGTGATTTCCCTTGAACCTCTTTCAGCGCTTTCAGAGCCGCTTCAAGCTCCTTCCTGGCAGCCTCGGGATCGACGGCTGGAGCGGCGGCAGCAGCCGTTCCCTGCGGTGCAGGGGTGACAGCCATGCCGTCAGGCTTCGATCCGGCCTGTTCGGGCGTCCGGGCTTCGACCGGCGTTCGCAGGGCCAGAACGCGATCCACCGCTGCCTTCTCCTGCAGCCAGCGCGCCTCCAGTTCTCCAGCTTGCTTTTCGCTCGCGGCGATGCTGTCCCTGAGCTCCGCGATTCGTGCTGCTTCAATCGCGACGCCTGCAGCCTGATCGCGCTCGAGTGCTCCCAGTTCCCGCCCCAGACTCTGGATGCGCCTGCGTGCGTCCTCGAGTTCGCTGGGGGTGGAAGAGATGCCGATGCGCACCCGGGCCGCGCAGGTATCCAACAGGTCAACCGCTTTGTCGGGAAGCTGGCGGCCGGAGATATATCTACTCGACAGCTTGACTGCCTCGACTACCGCCTGATCGAGGATTCTCACTTTGTGAGAAGCTTCATATTTGTCGCGCAGGCCGCGCAGCATCAGAATCGTATCCTCCTCGCCCGGCTCGTCCAGTTTGACGAGTTGGAAGCGCCGCGCAAGTGCGGGATCCTTTTCGAAGTACTTCTTGTATTCCGACCAGGTCGTCGCGGCGATCGTGCGGAGCTCGCCGCGCGCAAGCGCCGGCTTGAGCAGGTTGGCGGCATCGCCTCCCCCGGCCGATCCGCCGGCTCCGATCATGGTGTGCGCCTCGTCTATGAACAGGATGATGGGCTTGGGTGATTCCTTTACCTCGTTGATCACGGACTTGAGGCGATTCTCGAATTCGCCCTTCACGCCGGCTCCCGCCTGCAGCAGACCGAGGTCCAATCCCAGGAGCTCGACGCCGGCCAGAACCGAGGGCACGTCCCCCTCGACGATCTTGAGGGCAAGTCCCTCGACCACCGCAGTCTTGCCGACTCCCGCCTCCCCGACGACAATCGGGTTGTTCTTCCTCCGGCGCGCCAGGATATCGATCATCTGACGGATCTCGCGGTCCCTTCCAAAAACCGGATCGATCTCGCCTTCCCGGGCTCGGCCCGTGAAGTCGAGAGTGAATCGGGCCAGAGCGGAATCTCCATCTGCGCGCCTCGCGCCCGCGACAGGGGCCCTCTCTGCAGGCCCCGTTCCCGCGGTGGGTGTGCTCTCCGCGGAGGTAGCAGTGATCGTCAGCAGTTTCTTGCGCAGTTCGTCTTTCGAAATCTTGTCCAGCAAGTCAGCGAAAGCAGAATTGGTATAGCGCGATGGGCGGTCCACGAGGCTCGCCAGCAGGGCGCCGGAGCGGATCTCTGTCAAACCCAACTCCAGGGATGCCAGAAGCCAGCCATCTTGCAGCCATTCCAGCATGAGCGGAGAGAACACGGGCTTTCCGGGGTTTCCGCTGCGCATGTCGTCAACGGCATGCTGCACCCCCTTTTGAAAATATGCTGGTTCGATTTCGAAGTGACGGAGGATATGCTGCAGATCGCCGTTCGGATCTTCGGCCATTTTGAGCAGGAGGTGCTCGACCGAAACTTCATAATGGCCCCGCGCGACGCAGAGGCCGGCGGCGCCTTCGAGATACCGGGCGCAAGACTTGTTGAGGCAGCGCAAAAGGGATTTGATTTCAACGCCAATCATTTTTGACCTCGATTCTCCTGCCCTGCAGAGGAAGCGGCTGCGGGGGCGGCCCAAGAATACGCGACCTGGGGTGATTGAACAGCAGGTTGACGATGAACGACTGTAGGATCCCGCTGCGCGCCGGGCATCAGGGTTGTCCAGCCCAGCCGCAGGGGCGATCGACTCGAAAGCCTCAGCGGCGGTGCCTCATCGGCCTTCAGCTTTACTTGTAGGTCAAAATCCAGCCGGTCGGTCGTGTAGAGGCGTATAAGATTCACCATCGCCGCATAATCCTCTGAGACCGGAAGGAAACGCATAAAATCAACGAGCCTGAGCGGCTCCATCGTAATCCGGAATTTGCCCCGACGATCCCTCACTCGCTCTCCGATATTCAGATCCCGGCCCAGCGTGCAGTTTCTCCCGCCCAAACGGTTTTGCTGCGCAGGGTGGATGTGAACCCAACGCTCCACGCACTGCTCAACGCCGATTCCCGGCAGCGCGAAATAGTCCCTCAACATCCCTGCCAGAGTCGAGGCGCAATGCGGCCTGTGAGTGTAGATGCCGGCATATCGAAGCAGCCGGACCGAGGGAATGCCGGACGAACGGACCATTATGTCCGTGCCCAGTCCGATGAGGGCGAAGATGCGCTGCGAATATTCGTCGTCGCCACGATGGCGGAACAGGATGCCGTATCGGTATTTTTCCCAGGCCCGGTAGAGGAGCGAGAGCGCCCGATGGTGGAAAATGCCGAGGAAGTTGATTACGGCCTGCTGATCGGTTTCCTTCCAGAGCAGGTCCTCGGTGTAATAGGTGGGTAGAGGAGAATCGCTGGAGCACAGACCGAGAAATGATGTCGATATGTGATATCGGCGCCTCGACCGGTCCGGCGTATCCTGCTTCCTTATCTCAAGTATGTCGGCGGCGGGAAAGCTCAAAGAGACGGCCGGGCGAAGCCGGAGGGACTCGTCCGATGCCGGGCCTGCGGTGCCGATCCGTGCTCCCCCCGTGTAGCGCTGCAGGAGCTGCACTACCTGGAAAAAGGAGAATGCATACGGCTTCTCCGTCAGTGCCTGCATCAGGCCAAGATTTGATGCCCGAGTCTCGGAGCCCATTCATAGACCTCGTTCTGCTTCACGCCTCTCACCGTCAGCTTGGTGAACGAATTGATGGAAGCGTAAAGAGCGAACACCTCATTCAAGATGCCCGCAAAAAGGTAGAGATCCCCCTCTCCCGCGAAGTTCGATTCCAGGAGGTCCAACTCGACCGCCGTTCCGCGCACCGGCACGCCTTTCATCAGCCAATCGAGGGGGGCGGCGCGCACAGACTGAATTGCGTCGAGGCGCAGCTGGTTTTCGCGGGCGGCTTGACGGTCGTAGAGGGCCTGGAAATTGTAGAGTCCCAGGACGGACCGGAGGGCTTCGACACTGTCAAGCGAGATGTAATTCAAAGCGAGATGGGACAACAGGCGCCAATGCAGGCCGTGGTCCAGCGGAGGCCTGGTGGATGTCGTAACCCGGGTGATGTTCTGGAAGGTGGCAAACTCGGGAGAATCCGCCGTCGCCTCGGAGATGTCCTTGATTCGGAGGTGATGGGGAAGGTTCCGGTTCGTGCAGGTCAAATCCACGGAGATTGTCTCGGTCGGAGGCAGAACGTG
>DASQID010000406.1:0-2716 GCA_035631775.1 Acidobacteriota bacterium | reverse complement strand
GCCCCGGTGAGCATGATCTTGGCCCGCCAGGAGAGGTCGTAAACTCCACATCCCGAGCGCAACGCAGCGAATTCGGCGGCGGGATTGCCAAAGTCCGTGGCTGTTGTGACTCCGTTTTCCTCAGCCAGATGGGCTGACGCTGCGGCGAGGTTCGGCTGGAGAACGCTGGAAATCATTGCAAGGCTTGATTATAGCGAATGGCCTCGAGCGTAGCGGAGGGTCGCAGATCACCCCTGCCTGGCCAGCAGGACCACGAAACCAATCAGTGCCGCAAGTCCAAGACCCGGCACGCAGATGAGGATTGTCGGGACCCAAAACAAGAGCACCCTCCTGACCCGGTTGTCCTGGCCGCCAGCCCAGAAAAAGAAGGCACAGAATAGAATTGCAGGAATCCAGAAAAGGGGCGAGAGTGCGGCCTCCACAACTCCTGCTGCAAGAGCACCTAACCCCGTAGCTTTTGATGCGGCGACACCCCTGAATGTGGTCCCCATCATGGTCAAGGTCAGCGCTAGGAAGATGGCCGCCGCAGCGCTCAGCGCGCCTCTTACATAGGTCATGGCGCCAGCATCATACCGCATCGCGATGCTACCGGCGGGAGAAGGCTATTTCCACAGCGCGTTTGTGCCGCCTTGCCTGACACCCCCAAACCCTTATCTGGCGTGGCTTTCCGAGTAGCCCATCCGTGCCATTCCTCCTTCTCTGGACCCAGAGTAGCGTAGCAGTTGAGCAGCACTTGGGGGAGGGCTGTTCGGGCGAGCGTCCCGTGACTCATTGAGTCACTGGGGCGTTTCGTTTTTTTGGGGGCAGTTTCTGCCATCCACCCTGCCTCGGGCCGCCTCCCCGATTCTCCTCTTCTCACACGGAGAAGTGATCGCCATCACCCAGTCCGACACCGTCCCACGCTAGCCTGTGGTCCTCCGGGAGTATCCCGAAAGCGGAGTCCCTTATGAGCGTGCAGACTAGGAACGACCGGGCAGCGTGGCTGAAAGGACCGTCAGCGGAGTGTTCCGCCGTCGGGCCGGGAGTTGCAAAGCCTTGGCGACTCATTCTGCTGGGTGCGCCCGGCGTCGGCAAGGGCACGCAGGCCGATCTCCTGCACCAGCGCTTGGGGGCCTGCCACCTCTCCACTGGCGACGTGTTTCGAGCGGCTGCCAGCCGGAGCGACTGTAAGCCTTCCCCGGCAATGCAGGCGGCCCTCGAGTACATGCGGCGAGGTGCTCTTGTACCCGACGCTACCGTTTGGGAAATGGTGCGCGAGCGGAGCGCCTGCCTCCGCTGTCGAGGCGGCTTCCTGCTGGACGGGTTTCCGCGCACCCTGGGACAAGCCGAGGCGCTCCGACTGCACCTGGAGCTCGAGGGAATCACGCTCAGCGCGGTAGTGAACTACGAGTTGCCACTGGCGGAAATTGTTGAGCGGCTGAGCGGGCGGCGCGTGTGCGAGAAATGCAAGGCCGTTTTTCACGCGACACGGCAGCCCCCACGCGTCGAAGGTGGCTGCGATCACTGTGGCGGCCGTCTCCTCCAGCGCGATGATGATCGCCCGGAATCCGTCAAGGTGCGGATGGAAGTATACGAGCAGAGCACAGCGCCGCTCATCCAGTTCTACGGAAAGCTCGGCCTGCTCCTGCCGGTCCCCGCTACGGGATCACCCGAGGAGATCTGCAATCGCACCCTTACAGCACTTGAGGCGCGGGCCACCAGCAAAGTCGACGCCATCGCCTGAGTGCGTAGTTTCGAACGGAACACCCGGGGCTGCGAACAATCTCCAGTTCGGGCATACTCAGCAGATGGGTAAAGAAGCTGTCGGCGGCACTCCTGTCATCCCTCCCGCGCCATCACGCACAAAAGGCACCTTCTGGCGGCAAGAGCGCCTGCTCGTGCTCCTGGCCTTCGCACTGCTCGCGCCCCTTTCGTGGACGCAGGAGAAGCCTGCCGCCCCGCCCCAGCCGAGCCAGTCTGTTGACTCAACCCGCGCCCGACAAGTTCCCGAAGCTCACGAGAAGATTTCCGCGCAGGAAGCCCAGGAACTCTTCCGCTCGGTGGACGAGATTCTGAAGTTTGCGAGCGAGCGCACCGGCCTCCCGATCCATGAACCAGTCAAACGGCAGTTGGTGAACCGCGACCAGGTTGCCGCCTACGTCGAGAAACACATGGAAGAAGACGAGGACTCGCAACGCCTCCAGCGCGGAGAGGTCGTTCTGAAGAAGCTGGGTCTCCTTCCTCGCGAATTCAATCTCAAGGCTTACCTGATCGGCCTCCTGCGCGAGCAGATAGCTGGCTATTACGATCCCAAGACGAAGACCGTTAACCTCCTCGACTGGGTAGATCCGGAAGAGCAAAAGCCGGTTCTGGCCCACGAACTGACCCACGCGCTGCAGGATCAGAACTTCGACCTTGAGCAGTGGATGAAGGCCGCCGATGTGAATCTGGCGAAAGAGAAACGCCAGCCGACAGCGCAGGACATCGCGAAGGACGAAGAAATTGCCGTCCGGCAGGCTCTGGTTGAAGGACAGGCGATGGTTGTCCTGCTCGAATATTCGCTTGCCCCGACGGGCCAGTCGGTGACCACATCGCCTCAGATCGTCGAGGCGGTGAAAAGGGGCATGCTGGTAGGTACCGCCGACTCCGTCCTCTTTCGGGAGTCGCCGCTGTTTCTGAAAGAGACGTTAACCTTCCCCTACCGCTACGGCCTCGATTTTGTCGTGGAGCTGCTTTC
>DASQID010000405.1:0-4261 GCA_035631775.1 Acidobacteriota bacterium | reverse complement strand
AGGCCCTGGAATCGACATTGCAGGACTGCTCACCTTCGGCCGGCCCTATGAAGGCAACAGCCGGCGCAGAGAAAACCACACCCAGCTCAGCTATACGTACTCGCGGACGCAAAGACACCACCTGTGGAAGACGGGGGCCACGGTCAATCGCGTGCATCTACATGCTGAAACCCCGGACGGTTTCGGAAGCAACTACCTGTTCGGCGGTCTGTCCGACTTTCTCGCAGGGCGTCCCGACGGGTTTCGCAGATCAACAGGAGATGCCTCCACAGACTATGCTGTAAACAGTTGGGGAGCTTTCTTCCAGGATCACTGGTCGCTCGCGCCGCGGTGGACGCTTGACATGGGCATCCGGTACGACTTCGAACAATTGCCTCGCAGCTTGGATAATGACACCAACAATTTAAGTCCTCGCTTTGGCCTGGCTTACAGTCCGGCTTCAAGGTGGGTAGTGCGTGCCGGATACGGCATCTTCTCCGACCGTTACGTTCTCGCCAACCTCAATCGTGCTATCGAGATGAATGGTACCCAGGCTTTCGAGCAGGTTGCCGAGGGTGGCGACGCTGCGAAAGTGTTTCGGTCCTCCGTCGTAGGTACGTTTGAGCCATTGCCGGCAATGGCTCCGTCTATTTTTCGTGCAGATCCTCGTTTGGCGGCATCCTATAGCCAGCAGGCCAGCCTTGCGGCAGAGTATCTGCTCTCGTCCAATCTCACTGCCAAAGTCAGCTATCTTTGGGTACGGGGCGTAAAGCTCGCCCGCACGCGCAATATCAACCTGTTCTCACCGGTTGTACTGACGCCACAGAACGCAGCCGATCTGGGCATACCTGATCCCACGCCACAGCAACTCGGGCGCGCCGTCTTCGGCCCCGCCCGGCAGTTCCCGCAGTACGGCAACATTTATCAAATCGAGGACTCGGCGAGCTCGACCTACCAGGGATCGAGCGTCTCGCTTGATCGGCGACTTGCGGACGAGCTCGAGTTTTCTGCGAGCTATACTCTTTCGAAGGTCTTCGACGACGCGTCGGATTTCAATGAGCAGCCGGAAAATCCGTTTGACCTCAGGGCGGAACGCGCACCGTCATTACAGCATCAACAGCAGCGCTTCGTCTTCAACGCACTATGGGACCTGCCCATCGGCGAGGACGAGAAGAACAGGGGAGCGGTCCATGACCGTAGTCTGCTGGAGCACATGTTAGGTCACATCGAGGCGGCTCCGATCCTTACCATTGTGACCGGCCGACCCGAAAATCCAATGACGGGGCTCGACTCCAATCGCGGTCAAGCCTTCCCATTGTCTCCCCGTCCTCGAGATTACGGCCGAAATTCGCTCACCACTCGCGGTCAAGCCACACTGGACCTGCGCGTGCTCAAGTATTTTCCGCTCGGGAGTCCATCCCGTCGCCTGGACCTGGTCGTTGAATTTTTCAATCTCTTCAACCACTCCAATGTGACTCAAATAAATCCGATCTTTGGCATGAACTCCGCGCCTCTGCCAGGTTTCATGCAGCTCATCGCTGGCACCAGTGCCCGGCAGATTCAGTTCTCCATCGATTTCGAATTCTAAGGAAAAGAATCGACACTCACGGATGCTTCCTCGCGAAAGACCATAGGGGGGACTGGCCGTTCTCGTGAACTTTCAACCGCGCGGGCGTGGAGAAAACTGCGAAAGCGGACGTCGCGCGCGTGGCCAAACAATACATGAAGCCCGATCAATTCGCCGTCCTCTTCCTCGGCAAGGAGAAGGCATACGACCAGCCGCTGGCGTCGCTCGGCAAGGTTTATCCCATCGACATAACGATAGCGGGGCCGAAGCGGGAGGAGCTAGTCGCGGCAACGCCTGAATCGCTGGCAAAGGGCAAGACGCTGCTCGTTGCGGCCCGGGAAGCCATGGGCGGCGCGGCGCTGATGAAGGTCAAGGACTACACGATAACGGGTGAGGTCAAGATCGAGATGCCGCAGGGCCCGATGGCCATCAAGCATCGATATCCGAATGATTCTTGATACTTGGGTGGGAGCGTATGCCCACATGGGCTGGTCGATACCTTGTGATGCTCTCTTTGGTGGCTGCGCTGCGTCATCTGTCTCCTGGTGCATCTTCCGAGCAGGACCGAGCGACGCATCCACCCGAGTTTACATTTCACATTATCAATGCATCCCCGCATGACCGGTCCGGGGCCCTATGCTGCGTCCGGAGGTTCCAACGGCGGTTACGGGCTTACAGGACAGTTGAGTTTTTGTTTCCAATTGTGGGAGCGTGAGAGAAAAGCCTGAGTCTTTTGGTAACGCGGGGATGAACTCCAGTCACTCACCAGCCGGCGCCGATGACGATGAAGGCGGCCCAGTAGAAGGGGTGGCTGTAGCCGGGGGTCTTGAGCACCTTCAGCGCGGCTTGCCTCAATGCTTCGGCGGATCCTCTGATGTGCTCCGAATTCCTGTTTGCCGCCAGGAGGGCCTTGTGGAACTCGACCATCAGCTTTGCGGTGCTGGTGGTTTCCACATCCCACTGGCTAACGACCGTAGTCGGGCAGCCTGCCATGAATAGCGCCCAGCTCATGCCTATCACGCCCTCGCCGCGGCTGACACGTCCCCCGCCGGTCTGGCAGGCCGAGAGAACCGCAATGTCGGCCTTCAGCCTCATTTCCATGATCTCGCGGGCTTCCAGGAGCCCATCCTCGCCAGGAACCGACGCAGATTGTGACAGCACGAGATTCGAGTAGAGCGGATTGATCCCATCCAGAATGCCGTGGGTGGCAAAGTGGAGAATCCGAAACCGAGTCATCTCCGATTTCGCCCGCTCCTCCGTGGCATCAGCTCCCACAAACACCTCGCTCCGCGATTTCCCATAGAGTTTGCCGAGAGTCTCAACCTCTTCTCTCGATTCCGGGAGGGGTCCGAGTCTCTCATTCCGCTCAACCGATCTCAGACGAGCAACGGTCTTTGAAGATAGCGCCGGATCGCCGAATGCCAGGAAGGTCGGCGTCGATCCCAGGGCGGCTGAACTGGCAGGTGCCGCCGACGCCGGAGCAATTGAATCCCTCCTCTTCATCTCCCGTAGCACCGTAAGAGATGGGGCGTAAAACACGGCATGATCTTCGATCAGATAGCGGCCGGCTTTGTCCTGCAATGCCTGAAACGGCACTTCCCAGAGCACGTCATCAGGTACAACTATCAGCATCTTCTTGCCCTTGAGCGCCGAGGCGACCGGCCCCAGCACCAGCTGGTACATCGCAGATGACTCTCTTTCAAATTCCGGAACGTAGTTCGTAATCCGATCGCGATACCCACGCACCTTCGCCGCGAGGTCCTTCCGGCTTATGCTGACAGGAGTCGCCGTCACCTCGATGTTGCCCTTATCCCCAAGCGCGAGCATGAATACATACATCTTGTCATCCAGAACTTCGAACTCTACGATCGCCGCGTCTCGGGAAGGGAGCACGATCGCCGCATCTTTAAGAGCGAATGGGGAAGTCTGTCCATAATCGATCCTTGCCTCAGGATGGCTTACGTACAATCTGTCCAGGAAGGAGTCGTTGTCCACCCGTGCCTTGTCCACTCGGGCTTTCAGCTCCTGGATGAGATGCAGATCGGGGGTCTCTCGTTGATGTTCTTTGTACAGCAGGGTATTGATTTCGATCAAATGCGCGTCAAGCCTCTGCTCCTCCTCCTTCTCCGCCGGCGAGATGACCTTGCTCAATTCCAGCCTTCCGCTGCCCGATAAGTCGAGCATGGTGCGGCTTCTGGCCCGTTCAGCAAACTCGAGTGCTCTTTCCGGCTTCTTCTCCTTGAGGAGCAGGTCCACCATCAGGTAATAGGGCTCGACCTTGCGTTCGAAGAAATACGCTCTCTGCTGCTCCTGCCCTCCAATCCGACTCCTGATTTGCTCGACCTTCTCGATCGCGCTCTCTAGCTTGTCCCTGGCTGCATCGTACCGGCCAAGGGCAAGAAGGCTCTTTCCACTCTGAGTCGAGGCCAAGTAGGAGTAGTTGGCCTCGTGGATTTCGTCGGCAAGGCGCCCGGCAAGGCCCGATAGCTCCTCCGATTTCTCGAAATTTCCAAGCTCGTAGTGGAGACCAGCCTGGCACCACGCCAGCTCGGATTGCCGCAATTTGTCTCCGAGTTTTAGCGCCACTTGCTCCGCTTGGTCGTATTCCTCGAGGGCAAGCTTTGACTCTCCTTTTCTTCGATTGACATTGGCCAGTCCTTCCAGTGCGGGAATCACCATTCGCGGTGTCGATACCTGGCGGGCCTTGGCCAAGCA
>DASQID010000404.1:0-6325 GCA_035631775.1 Acidobacteriota bacterium | reverse complement strand
ACCTCTCGGGCTGATGTCGACGATAAAGCGTAAGACCTTGCCCTCGGCACGGGCGGCCCGCGCCAATTCCTGTAGTTTCGCATCCGCAGCCGGCAGCTTCTCCAAGAACTCGTCGACCGAGGGAAGCTTGAAGAAATATTTGGGTATCAACGCCTTCAGCTGAATGTCGGCGGGTTCGACGAATACGCCGACCTCACGCGCGATGATGAGCGATTTGCGCGCCACATCGACACCGCTCAGATCATCACGGGGATCGGGCTCGGTATAGCCGAGCGACATGGCTTCCGCAACCGCCTTCGACAGTGTCTTTCCTTCGTCAAGGCGCGTACAAATGAGGCCGAGGGTGCCGCTCAGGCAACCCTGAACACTCTGGACGCGGTCACCGGTGTTTATCATGTCCTGTAAGGTGGAAAGCAGCGGAAGGCCGGCGCCAAACGTTGCTTCGTATTGATAGCTGAGCCCTTTGCGCCGCCGCAGCCTTTGAATTTCCATGTATTCTGAAAGGTGCGAGGTCAGCGGCTTTTTGTTGGCCGTAACGATGTGACATCCCCGTTTGAGACCTTCGATATGGATCGATGCAAGTTCGGCGCTGGTGGCGTCGACTAGTACGACGTCGGATCTGTATGTGCCCGCCATGCGATCGAAGATCTCCGAGCCGCCGGGGCTGGGCTCGGCTCCGGGCAGTTGGGCAAGCGGGCTTCCGGTGCCCAGCAGTTCCAACTCATCGCCTGTCAATCCTGCTGGGGAGAAGAGCCAGGATTTCGAATTGACCACTCCCAAGACTCTGAGATTCACCTGGAGGCTCTTCGCTATCTGCGCACGATTTTCGTGGATCTGCTTGAGGAGAGTCCTGCCGATCAGGCCACACCCAAAGAGCAGCACATTCAAATCTCGGGTGAGCCCGAAGGCCGTATGGATTGCCTGAACCGCATGCCGGTAGTCCTTTTCCGCGATGGCTGCGGAGATGTTGAGTTCGGAGGAACCCTGAGCTATTGCGAGCACGTTGATCCTGCATTTCCCGAGGGCTTCGAAGAACTTACCTGAAGTGCCTGGCGTGCCGCGCATGCCCGAACCGATGATCGAAACAATGGCAACATTGCGCGTTGACCGGATGTCCTCAATCAGATCCCGCTCGATTTCCAACCGTAACTCCCGCTGCAGAGCATGAACCGCGCGGTTTGCATCGCGGCTGGGAATCACCATGCAAATGCTGTGCTCCGACGATGATTGTGAAATCATCATGACCGTGATGTTTTCCCGAGCCATCACCTCGAACAGGCGCGAGGTGATGCCCGGTATGCCGACCATGCCATTTCCTTCGATGTTCAGGAGAGTCAGGTCGCGCGCCGAGGTGACAGTCTTTACCGGTGGCTTGCTGGTGCTCCGTTCGGTTATCAGAGTGCCGTCAGAATTGGCATTGAAGGTGTTCTTGATTCGGATGGGAATGCGTTTGAGAACCGCCGGAATCATCGTCTTCGGATGCAATACCTTTGCGCCGAAATACGACATTTCCGCCGCCTCCTGATAACTGATTTGAGATAACACCGCTGCCTCGGCAACCAGATTGGGATCGGCGGTCATGACGCCGTCCACGTCCGTATAAATCCAGAGTTCACGTGCCTGCAGCGCGGCTCCGACGATGGACGCCGAGTAGTCCGAGCCGTTTCGACCCAATGTCGCGGTGAGCCCGTCTGTGGTAGTGCAGATGAATCCGGGCACCACGGGAGCGAGGCCGCGCTCCAAGATCGGCAGAAGGCGGGCACGAATGAGTCTCTCCGTTTCCTTTGAATCGACCATGACCCCTTGTGGGGTCCACTCGCCCACAATCCAGTCGCGGGCATCCGAGTGGCGGAACGAGCCGCCGCTGTCCTTGAGAACCCTGGCAAGAAGGCCGGAGGAGAGGATTTCGCCGTAGGATAAAAGCTTGTCACGGGTCTTTTCGCTGAATTCGCGCAGCAAGTAAATGCCATCGGTAATGCCGCGGATCTCTGCGAAGTGAAGTTCCAGAAACCTCTCAATCCAGTCTTTGGTCCCGGCACTGTTCGTCAGGGGCGCAAAGTTCTCCCAGTGAAGGGAACGGAGCGCATCGAGTTCAGAATAGACCTGCTGGCGTTTTCTCTCTAGAGCCTTGTGGCCCAGTTCGAGCAGACGGTCTGTGACACCCGACATCGCCGATACCACCGTGACGAGCGGGCCGGACTTTGCTTGCCCGCGCACGATCTCCATGACCTGTGCAATCGCCTCGCAGCTTCTCAACGACGTACCGCCGAATTTCAGGACAAGTGGTTTTCTGTTTGCCATGAGAGCATCCTCGAGAGATAACGGCCGCCGACAAAAACGGGAATGGGAAATGTACCACGTTCCGAAAGAATTGGAGGGGCTTGATTCACAAATGGGATGATGTTGTGTGTCGATTGCTGCGAGCGACTCCAGGCAAAACTTTAAACACCACCTCCAACGTATCGGGAACGCGGAAAAATCACGAACGCACATTCACGCCCAGCCGAACCGTCAACAATTCTGAAGTAGCGGCGAGCGCCGACAATCGTGGAAGCCTGGCAGGGAAGCAGTGCAGCCGCGGATAACAGGGGCCGCAGCGATTAGGATTTATCTACCTTCAGGACCATATTTGTTAGTTTACATAAGATATCTTATCAGAACATAACGAACTCGCTGCTGCGATGCGGTCTGAATCCGGTAAGTGGACCATCCCTTGACTTTACAGCCCCAACCTGTGCTAGGCTTCACGCCAGTATGTCGAAGATCCATAAGCTCCTCTACATCGCCATCATCCCACCTTTCCTCATAGCGCTCACGGTCCTGACCTTCGTCGTTTTCGTCCATGAGTTCGGGCGCTTGTCAGAGCTCCTCATCACGCGAAACGCTTCTCCCGAAACCATCGCGATCATCGCAGCGACACTCTTGCCCAAGCTTCTTCTCTTTTCCCTCCCGCTGTCCTACCTGATTGGAATACTCATCGGACTGAGCGGGCTCTCCAGCGAGAGCCAGATCACTGCTCTTCGTGCATGCGGCGTCCCGATTCGCACGATGCTTTGGCCGGTCCTCACACTCGGCGGTGTCATTGGCGTCATGACGGTCATCCTTTCCGTCTTTGTTCTTCCGAATACCAATGACGTGGCGCGGCACCTGATGGACAGAATCAGCCTGCGTCAAGCGACCGCCCAGATTCAGCCCCGGGTGTTCAACGATAAATTTCCGCCCATTGTCATCTACCTCGACGACCTCGCCGTGAACAAACAACGCTGGTCACGGGTCTTCCTTGTGGACAACAGCAATCCCAAAACACCGAGGACTCTCCTGGCGCGCGACGGTACCTGGGTCACCGATCCGGCAGATTCACGGCTGCAGCTGCACTTGGAGCACGGCACCATATACGAAGTCGATCCGGATGATCCACGCAAGGATAACGTCAGTGAATTTGCCGCTACGGACATACCTCTCCCTGTAAATCGCAGCGGTCTTTCCAACGGAGCCGACATCCCGGACGATACTAAGGTCAAAAAACCCGAAGAGATAAGCACCGCGGATCTCTGGGGCGCTATTCCTGCCGCCAAGCCTGACGATCGCTTGGATTTGGCCATCGAACTCCATCGCAGGTTCGCAGTGCCTTTCTCCGTCCTGCCGTTTGCGTTGCTTGGCCTGCCTTTAGGGGTGAGCACGAGAAAGGGTGGCCGCACATCCGGATTTATCCTCGGCCTGGTGTTCGTACTTCTGTTTTATATCTTATTTTTCAATGGAATACGGCTTGCGCACGTGGGGAAACTACAGCCTTGGCTGGGTGCCTGGTCCGCCAATCTCATCCTGATTACGCTCGGCCTCGCCGTTCTGACACGTGCCGAACAGCGCGGCAGATGGCTCCACTGGTTCTCCGCGCTGCACTCCGCCACGCAGACCCTCATCCATTGGTTCCATCTCGAAGCACTCGGAAGCAAGATCACCTATATCGACAATGCTGTGCAGAAGTCGACACGCAGGCTGGCCGGATTCAGATTTCCGAAAGTCCTCGATCTCTATGTCTCTCGTGGATTTTTTGTCTATTTTCTCTGGTCACTCCTGACCTGTGGCTCCCTATTCATAATTCTTACCCTGTTTGACCTGCTGGATAACATAATTCGCAATCGGATCTCGCTCTCCTTTGTAATCGATTATTTTGTCTTTCTGACGCCGCAGATCTTGATGTGGGTCGTCCCCATGTCGGTCTTGCTGGCAATCCTGATCAACTTCGGCATCCTTGAGAAGTACTCCGAGGTGACAGCTCTCAAGGCGGGTGGCTGGAGCCTCTACCGGATCTCCATGCCCGTCTTTCTGATCGCTGCAGTACTCTGTGTGAACATGTACCTGCTGCAGGATTACATACTCCCTTATGCAAATATCCGCCAGGACAGCATCCGAAACGTCATCAAGGGTAAGCCTGCCCGCTCCTCCAGTCGCCCACAACGTAACTGGCTCTTCGGCGAGTCAAACCGGATTTTTAACTATGCCTATTATGATGCAGGACAAAACTTGTTCGTCGACCTGAACATATTCGAAATCGACTTCAGTGCCTTGAAGGTACTGCGTCGCTTCCATGCTTCCCGCGCCAGGATCGAAAACACGGGCTTTTGGATGCTTGAAGACGGTTGGGTGCGTGATTTTCGCTCCGAATCCCAGGGATTCCAGAAAATAACCAAGGCGGAATTCCCATTTCCCGAGAAGACCTCCTATTTTCAAAAGGAAATCCTCGAACCAAGGGAATCCTCAAAGCTTACGTATTTTGAGCTGAAGAATTACATTAGCTATCTAAGGAAAGCAGGCTACAACGCAACAGAATTACAGGTAGAACTCTACAAGAAGATCTCGTTCCCGCTCAGCTGTATCGTCATGGCGTTGTTGGGAGTTCCCTTCTCCTTTTCGACGGGCCGAAAAGGAGCCTTTTTCGGGATCACCGCAAGTATTGCGATTGCGATTTCCTATTGGGGAATATTCAGTGTGTTCGAGCAGATGGGATCCTATGGATTGCTGGTGCCGCTTCTGGCGGCATGGGCGCCGAACCTACTGTTTGCCTCGGCGGGACTCGTCCTTCTCTTCACAATCCGAACGTAATTGCTGTGCCGAAAATAAGCCCGAAGGCTTTGGAGCGCAGCGGCACGACGCCGTTTTGCGGCGTTTCAAAGCGGTGACCTGTCTTCGTGCACCGAAGCTGGAAGATTGACTTATCATACGCGTGGGTGCGCGACGCGCGCCGATCTGATGACCAGCGCCACAGAAATTTCCTTTCAGCAAGAATGTGATTTTATTCTTGCGCGGGTCCTTGGCGGCGGATCACGCCCGAGGGTGGAATCGGCGGTAGATCTGTTTCAGGCGTTCCCTCGTGACGTGCGTATAGATCTGAGTGGTGGAGATGTCTGCGTGACCCAGCATGATCTGGACCGATCGCAGGTCGGCACCATTTTCGAGCAGGTGCGTGGCGAAGCTGTGCCGCAGCACATGGGGGGTCAGCGCCTTGCGGATGCGTGCTTTACGGCCGTATCCCCGCAGAATCTTCCAGAATCCCTGGCGCGTCATGCGGGTGCCCCGTTTGGTCACGAACAGATAGTTGCTCTTCCTCTTCTTCAGAAGTGCCGGCCTGTGCATGGACACATATTCAGCGACCCTGTCCCTCGCCTCGATTCCGATAGGAACCATCCTTTGCTTACTTCCCTTTCCCATGCACGACAGTACGCCCAATTCGAGATTGACACGAGTCAGCTCAAGCGAGATCAGTTCGCTAACACGCAGACCCGATGCATAAAGGGTTTCAATCATGGCACGATCCCGACAGCCGTATGGAGTCCCGGGATCGGGGGCGTCGAGCAGCGCCTCGACCTCATCCCTCGAGAGGTAATGAGGAAGAGGCTTCAGGGAACGTGGTGATTCAAGGTATTCGGTCGGATCGGTTGGTATAACCCTGTCACCCATCAGATAGCGATAAAAACCCCGTGCCGCCACGAGCGCACGTGCGGCCGATTGAGGTGAAAGCCCGCACTTCAACAGATCTTCCTGCCACGACGCGATGTCCTCATTGCCGAGAAATGCCAGATCCTGTTCCCGCGCATCCGCGAATGATTTGAGCTTGCGCAAGTCTCGCAGGTAGGATTCGATGGAATTCGCGGCCAGACCCTTCTCGACCCTCAGGTAGTTCTCGAACTCCTTCAGCCAGTCACGATTCATAAGCTGGTTTCGCCGATTCGCGGCAACCTTAGGGCTGGCGCAAGAATAAATTCACATTTTGGCGCGAGCGCCCGCCGCCGCGCCCTTTCAGGCTGCGGCCCGCAGGCCCACTGGC
>DASQID010000403.1:0-8002 GCA_035631775.1 Acidobacteriota bacterium | reverse complement strand
AGGTTGCCGAGAAGAGGAATGTTGGCAAGAAACGGTATGCCGCTTCGGCCCACGGTGTCACTGTTTCGAATCAACCCGGCAATCGCGACCGTTTCGCCATCCTTCACCGAAAGCGTGGTTTGAACACTGGTCTTATTGAATGCCTGAGCGCTCGCACCGTTGCCCACTGTGACCGAAGCTCCGGGGCTGCTCACCTCCTGGGCAACATCCAGGGTAACATGCCCGGACGCCGATATGCGCGGCATGACGATGAGTGAGATACCCGTATCGCGATATTGCACACTCGAGGTGGCACCGCCTGCCGCTCCGATAAAGCTCGTGCCTGGGTAGGGATATTCGGAACCGACAACGATATGCGCCACGGTGCCGTCAAGCGCCAACACGGAGGGAGCTTCGAGAATTCTGACCTTGGTTTTCGTAGCCAGGGCGGACAGTGCCAAGAAGAGCTCGCGGGAGTTGCCCACGAAGGCGAAGGTATTCGCGGATAGTGCACCGGAGGCATCCAGCTTTGTCGTGGTGATACTCGGCGGGTTGCCGTCGGCGCCCTTCTGCGCCAAGTTTGCGGCGACACCATAGCTGAGTGCATCGGTGAGGTCGACCTCGAAAATTCGGGCGTCAATGATAGCCTGACGCGGAAGAACGTCCATCTTTTTGATGGTTTCGAGGATGTAGGAATAATCCGCCTGGCTGGCTTGAATAATCAGTGAGTTGTTGATGTCATCCACTACGATACGCACATCCGACTGCAAGCCGGAATAGCCGCCGCTTCTGAGGATTTGGGCAGATATCGTGGCCTGCTGGTTCAGGCGGGGACCCAGCTGCTGGCCACCGCCGAACGCGCCGCCCCCGAAACCTCCCTGAAAGCCGCCGGCACCCATCGTATTGGTGCCGAAAGGGGTGGCAGCACCCTGTAATGGTCCGGATCCGGCTGACTGGAATCCGCCACCGGAGGCGCCGCCGAAGGTACCTCCGGCGCCCCCGAAAGTGGACGAGCCAAATGTCGAGCCGCCGACGCCGCCTTGCGTTCCCGATAGGGAACGGCCGACACCGAACGCGCCGCTGGCCGCTCCCGTCCCGCCGCTAAGTCCTCCCCCAGTGCTTTCTCCTCCGTATAGTGCCGAGAGGATCAGTGCAATGTTGGAGGCAGTTGAGTTTTCGACCGTGTACACGAAAGTCTGGATGCTTCGCCCTGTGGTGTTGTCCAACTCCTTAATCCAGCGCTTGACCTCTTCGAGGGCGCGCTTGGAATTGGCCATAACGAGTATGGCGTTAAGCCGATCCAGGGAAATAAAATTGATTCCGGTGGGTGAGTCCTTCCCGCCGCTGCCGAAGATCTTTCTGAGGTCCTCCAACACGTCAGCGGCCGCGTTGTACTTCATCTTGATCAGTTCGATAAGATCCGGATTCAGAAAGTTGTTGTCGAGCATGTGAACAATTTCGAGGATCTTGTTCACGCTGTCGCTGTAGTCGGTGACAATCAACATGTTGAGCCGTTCGTAAGGCATGATCACGCCGCCGTCGGTCATGAATAGCTTCACCGGATCGACGAGATCCTTCACCGGGACGAATTCCACTCGGATCACGTGAGTCGCAAGCATGTTGGTGCTCCCGGTGCCTTCCGGCGCCCGGGCGGCGGGGGGATTGGACTGTGGTGGCGCTTGAGGGGCCGGCGGAGCCGGAGCAGGCTTCGCCGCACCGCCGGACGTGGCATCGGGTTTCTTCGCCGTGTCCTTCTCGGCAGGTTTGGCGGGAGGTACAGGAGGCAGGTGTTCAACAACCTCCAGTCCCTTTTTCAGTCCCGAGGAGATCGGGACTATCTGATAGATATCCCCTTGCCTTATCAGCGCGGCATTGTTGTTCTTAAGTATGAGATTGAATAGCGGAAAGACGTCATCCCTCGACATGGGCGCCGAACTCTGTATGGTGACGGTGCCCTTGACCTCGGGGTCAATGACGATCGGGGTTATGCTGAGCGAGGTTGCGATCTGGTTGATGAAATCGAAAAGGTCTGCGTTGTCATATTGCAGCTGCATTTGTCCGCTCGCCATCGGAGCGCGCCGGACAACGCTCGGGACCGGTGGGGGAGCAGCAGCAGGAGGGGCAGGAGTTTGTGCTGCCGGAGCGGGCTGCCCAGGCACCTGGCCTGTGCTGTTTTGGGCCTTCTGGGCATCCTGCATCGCCTTGGTCAGACGCTCCAGTACCTTGCGGCGCTCCTCGTCCGACATGGGCGGCCGTTCCGGTTCCTGGTAGACAGGCTGAGCCGTCGTTATGCTGTCCGCTATCAGGACCGTAGTAAGAAAAAAACAGACAATCCAGGCTCTTTGAGTGCTCATGAAGAAGCAGCTTCCTTTTCTGGGCTGGCGGAATTGTCAGCCAACGAGTTAATCACCGATTAGATAATTCCCTGAGTGATTCTCCACCCGCAGAGCGGGTGGCATGAAAGCCCCCCAGAGGGGGGCAAGCCAATAGCCCCGGGCAAGTGCAGGGCAGCCCGGGGTTTGACGCCTCGCTCATCGACAGCCCCGGAAGGGGCGACAGAGCCTCTGAGCATGACACCCTTTTCTTGTAGCCCTTCCAGGGCGCGGGCTTGCTGTCATGGATGATCCCTGCATTTCCATGTCTCATCTTGTCCAACAAGCGTAGGAACAAAGCCCTTCCAAGTCGCCCGGAGGCGGTGGTTTACCCCAATGGAATCAAGTTATTTGTCGCGGGGGATGTCGCCGAACGGGGTTCGGATCACGCGCCTTCCCTGGGCATCAATTATTTCACTTGGATTCACTATCCCGGCCGGCTGAGCGGGTGCCTGCTGCACGGCAGCGGGCGCGGAACCAGGTCGAGTAGCTGCCTGCTGTGCCGGCGCTCCCGGACGCTGACCGCTACCGATCGAACTCGCAACAGCCCCCTGCTGTCCGGCGGGACGGGCCGTAGCCACCGTCATCGCGGATGTGCCTCCCCCGGCTCCCCCGCCTCCAAAGTTGACGATACGCGTGGCGAGGATCGCCGTCTTGCCCTGCTGACCGGAACGCTTTGCTCCGTCATGGAGCGGAATGACTTCTCTCCGGGTGCCGCTCTCAAGAATCATTTGGTCTTCAGTAATATCGGTAATGGTGTATCCCTGGTATACATCTCCCACCTGCTTGGTCTGTGTCTTGCGTTTGGGACCCGCCGGGACTGCAGGATCGACTATGGACGCCAGCCGCCTGTCGCCAGAGATTGCCACGCCGACAAGTATTGGTTTCTGCTGAAGGGGTGGGGTCTCGGGCACCGCAGCTACAACCTCTTTTTCTTCCCGTGCGCGGGTGGGGGAAAAAATGGTCTTTTCGGGAATCACCGCGAACTCCGCGGCACTATATTGAACCGGCGGCTTCAGAGCAGGCAGACCACCCTCGGGTGTGAGTTTTTGCTTCACGTCCTTCACCGGCTGAAGTTTCGCCAGGTCGTTTCCCACATTGAAGCGGTCCACAGACACTTTCAGCTGCCAGCCAAGCAGGCAGGCAATTGTCAGCAGAGCCAAGTTAACCGCAATCCATTTCTTGGTCATAGGTTCTCGTTTCTCCCGGCCCTATTGAGATGCGGCCTTTGCGGCGGGCTTCACTTCCGGCGGCGCCGCTATGTAGCCGGAGACCGTGATGGAGGGCCGGGTTTCATATCGCCTTTGCATTGGGTAGCTGGCGATCGAAAGCTCGTCCACAGTGAGAAACTTTTCATAGTTCTCGACCGCTGCCAGGAATTGGATTAACTGATCCGCATTGCACTGAGTCTCGATGTGGACGGGTACCTTCATGAGGTTGTCCTGAAGCCTTTGCTCGCGCTGGAAGTCTTTGCGCGTGATGTCCACCCCGGCGCGGTCCGCAAGATCTTTCAAGACCCTCTGCAGCTCAGCGCCTGCAACGTTCGGATTGTCTCCCGGCAAAAGACGAGTCCTGTCGTGTTCGAGTCTCTTGCGGTATTGCTCTATTCGCGTCTTATAGGATTCCTCCTGGCCCAACAGTTCTCTCTGCGCCACCAGAGTCCTCTTCTTCGCCGCCACATCGGCAGACAGGGCCGCCCGGCTCGGAAGCAGTGCATCCGCGAAAAAGTAAATGAGCGCGGCAGCCACGATGGCGCCGCCTGTGATGATGACCTTCTTTTCCCGTCCGGTTATCTTCATGGCCTCTCCAGCTTTGCATTAAAATTGAACCTGTCCTTGCCTGTCTGTGGGTCCTTGAAGATCGTTCCCTGAATCGCCACGTCTTTGATGAGCGGGGACTGCTCGAGCTTCGGGATCAGATCGGGAGCCGACGAACTCAATCCGGCAAGCTGAATCTGCCCGTCGCTGTTTCTGTACATGGTCAAGAACGTGTCCTGCGGCAGAATCGTCGTCAACTCCCTGAGAACCTCCAGGTTCATATCCCGCTTGCGATAGATCCCTTCCACATACTCGATCTGCTGCTGCAGTGCCTTCGTCCCCGAGCGAATCGTCTGCACCCTCTCAACTCTTCCCCTCAGGGACTGTATCTCCTGATCAAGTTTGCGGGCGAGAATCCTGTCCTGAATTATCGGTTGGACTCCGAGAGCAACGAGAAGCCCGATGTTGACGAGACTCAGAATGATCGCAGGCACGTACGCCCAGCGCGCCTGGTTGCTTCTTAATTCTCGGGGCAGTAGATCCAGCCGTATGGGCGGTCGGCGGACGAGACCGGAATAAGCAAGACCGAGGGAAGCGGCAGCTTCTTGAACATGAGTCTTGTTTGCCGGGGGCATCTCGAACCGGAGGCAGCCGCCAATCAGCTCGCAATCGGGCACATCTTGTCTTAGAAGCTGCTGGGCTTCCTCCGCACCGTCCCCGGCAAGGACGAACTTTTCGATCGTGTCCTCAGGACCCATTCGGACTTTACCGGTAGCTTCTTCTACTTCCCTGAGAAGAAGCTCCTTCCAGTTCCCGCTGTCCTCTCTGGGAGTTTCTCTGGAATATGCCAGGGTGCCGTCTCGGAGTGCGATTATCTCGATTCCGGACGCAGTCAGTTGCGCCAAAATGAATGTCTTATGCAGGAGATCCCGACGGGACTGAAGGAGCAGGTTGCTGAGCGCGACCGAATTGGACGTCACAGATTTGGGCTTTATCCCCAGTTCTCTGAGCACCTGCAGGTGGCCATCCAGAACGGACTTTTTGACCATTACGAGAAGCACGACAAGCCGCTTCGCGCCCGGGTTGGCATTGACCTGGACGAAGTCGTAATAGTATTTTTCCTCTTCCGTCGGCTCGAAGGATTGCACCTGATATTGAACAACCTGCTTCAGGTTATCGGCGATCTCGGTGGGCATATCCAGATGGCGGATGATTACGTCGCCGCGCGGAACGCCCAGGATTACGTTGCTTCTGTCCAGCTGGTGGGCTTTAAAAAACTGGTCGACTTCCCGCCGCACTTCCTGCCGGTCCCGCTTGCAGTAGTCTGTGATCCGCTTGAAATGCGTAAAAACTCCGGCGGAAAAGTTGCTTTGCAGACTGGAGATCAGAAGGTCGTCCTTCCGTATTTCGATCCCCACGCTGCTTTTGAGATAAATCATATTAACCTGTCCTATAGGTTGGGCACATTCTCATTCCAATAGATAATTCTGTAACGAGTTGCCTCCCTGCCGTCGAGGCTCACCACCGCGCGAATGACTCTCCTGGCCTTGGAGTTCACACGGCGCGCTGTCGCCGTTAGAGTATATACGCCGGTCTTGTTAGTTGAGAGAAACGGCATAGTCGTGGCACCGAGTGTGACCGGCAGCTGCTGCGTGATCTCGTTCACGTTCGCAAATGGCTTGACCTTGCGCCGCTCGTAGATCATCTGGGCCATCTGCGGGGTCATTTCGGGTACCGACAAAAGTACAGATATGTCGGCATAGTTGACGTTGATAGCGTTGGTATTGGAATAAACCGTGAGATACCGGGAGAGCCCATATTTATACACAACGGACCCATCCGGCTCCTTCTCTGAATGACCGTAGAAGTAGTCCGGCGTCACGCCGCGCACCAGCAGGAGCTCTTCAACCGTGTCGAATCTTCCGTTCTTGGCCTTGTACGGAGGATTCAGCGATTGATAGTAATCATCTTCCGCCCCGTTGATCCTGTGAGCGGTATCTGCATCCTTCCAATCCATGACCGAATCCGTGATGATGTCAGCATCAGGCTTCGGAATTCCGGTTGCCTCGCACAGGCGGTGCAGTTGATCGTCCATGACAAAGTTGAGGTTTATTTTTGCAGACTCATCCTGTAGGTCGACAGTGTATTCTCCGTCGCCGAACGTGCCTGTCACGGTGCCCAGATCCAGGGGATCGGGCGCGCTTTGCAGTTCGAGCTGTTGCACCACCTGCCCGGGAGGGCGCTGCAGGAGTTGATATACAGTCATCATCAATCCCGCACGCGCAACGTAGTAGGCGTCGGCGAGGTCACGCGTGTTTCTTGCGGCGGCTACTTCGACAAAACCCTCCCTCGAGAAGCTCAGCGCAATGATGGAGAGCGCCGTCAAAATCCACAGAAGGGCGATGAGGATCACCCCTTTGCTATCGCGGCATACGCGGATCATTTAAACCCAACCTCGGGGGTCTCGATTCAAACGGATTTACAAAGGTTAATCGCGGATCACTGGGCTTCGCCATGATGGGCACGACAATCTGGCGGCTGAACGTGCCGCCTTTTAAATCCCTGGATACCATGGTCATTGAAATCGCAGCCGGGAGTCGCTTGGTCTCCTGCGCATCCCAATTCGTGACCCACCGCGGCTGCTGATCGGCTGTCCCGGGATCGAAATACTCAAACTTGAAGGTGAGCAGGTTGGAGAAAAGAGGTGTCGCCTGCTCCTCCCTCCGGTCGAGGAAGCTCTGTCGGGACGGATCCAAACCAAGGTAGCGCTCTTCCCTCTCCATCAGGGTGTAATTTCCAGCCCGGTCGTGGATTACATCGTAGGACACCATAGTCAGTCCCGGATTTTCCTGAAAGCGAAGGGGATTGAGGCTGATGAACTGAACACTGGTTTCGGCTCCCGCAAAGATCGGATAGATACCCCCACCAATTTGCGGATCAATCGGCGCAATCAGCCCACAGATGGACGCCAGCTGCTTTTGGATCATATCCATGATGGTCCGGTTGCGTTGGTTTGCATCGATGAAATCGGTGCCGCGAGACCAGGAGAGCACGCTGACCCGCAGCGCAGCCCAGAGTCCGACGGCCATCATCGCCACCAGCGTCACCGCGACGACCATTTCGATCAGCGTAAATCCCCGCTGCGAACCCCCGGCAGAAGGCCGATGGCAGTCAGCACAATGGCGCCGCGTAGACCCGCATCCCAGCGGTGGCCTGCCGACTACCTCGAACCTCATTGTCTGGTCTTCACACATATTTTCGTTCCGGCGTGAGGCGCGGTTATTGCGGCATCCTCATCGGCCCCTCAGGCTGTTGTATGTTTACGATCTTCAAAGTCTGGAGCCGGAAGTCCGCGGCTCTGGAGTCGGGAGCCATCACTTCCACCGTGTAGGCAAACAGTTTGATCGGGAGCTGGACCTGCTGCGCGTTCGGCAGCAGCTCGCTCAGGGGCTTCGGATCAGGTACCTCTTCCACCTGGACCGACCATCTCGTTCCGTCTTCGAAATCACCGGTAAACCGCGTCGGCCTGCGGATGTTGTCATCGAGCAGCGCTAGTTCCAGAACCGTCTGGGCATGCTGAATGGTACGCGTTCGCAACTGCACCTTCCGAATGTTGGCCAAGGCCCCCGATATCAGCGACAGCGTCAGGGCAATGCCCACGGCGAGGATAGCCAACGCCACCAGCACTTCGAGCAGAGTAAATCCCGATTCATGCACGCGTCCGGAGGCTTTCATGGGACGTTGTCCCCCTGTGGTGTCTGGATTCGAGCGCCCCCGGTAATCGGATCGGTCACTACCTTGATGACGCCCCCCTTGCTTGACATGAGCAGGATTTCCGCATTTTCAGAGCTGCCGTTCGTCATGAATCGAATCACCAAAGGGGCATCTCGGAGC
>DASQID010000402.1:0-13412 GCA_035631775.1 Acidobacteriota bacterium | reverse complement strand
CGTGCTGCCCTGCGGGCCGCAGCCTGAAAGGGCGCGGCGGCGAACCGGCATCTGCATCGTTGCGGCTCCTCGACGATATACACCGATATCGCCTGCGTCGCGGCGCCCCGCATCTGCCCGCCCGGCGCTCGCGCCAAAGTGCAACCTTTATTTATTGACAGGCCCTTAGAGCCTTCGCGGTGGCTTTTTCGAAATCCACCGCAAAGACGCTAAGAAGCCAAGACATAAACATAGCGGCATCGCGTGAATATTTGGAGGACTCATATGAGACGACCGGCCAAGTGCGTTCTTCTGGCTCTGCCGGCTTTTGTGGCACACCTGTTTGCAGCGGATGAAGCATCAGTCCGCGCCCGGATCCGTGCCGGCGTGGAAGACATAAGGCTCATCGACACACACGAGCACCTTTCGCCCGAGGACGGCCGGATCAAGCAGGAGCAATCGCTCTTCACATTGCTGCACTACGTCACATCGGATATGTGGGCCGATGGGATGGACAGGTCGTCCACGGAACGCCTTCTGGCGGATCCATCAGCTCCGCTCGAAAAGAAGTGGCAAGCCATCGCGCCCTACTGGAACAACGTCCGAACCACTGCCTACGGGCGGAATCTGCTGAGGGCAATCCGAGACCTTTACGGCATCAGCGACATCTCGGAATCCACATACCCAGATGTCTGCCGGAAAATCAGAGACTCCAACCAGCCGGGCTGGTACGAGACGGTGCTGAAGAAGAAAGCCGGCATCGACATGGCCATATCTGATGTCGGACCTGCGGGCGCGGCACTGAATCCGGACCTGTTCCGCGCCGTGATCCAGCTGGACCATTTTCTTGTCTTTCCCGAAGCCACGAGGATTGTGGAGCCCAGCCAGGGTGTCGTGATCAACACCCTGGCTGATTGGGAGAATGCGCTGCAGAAGGCCTTCGAGCAGGCCAAGGAGAAGAAATTCGTGGCCGTCAAATCGCCCGTGGCCTACCAGAGGAGCCTGGACTTTGCGGCGGTGGACCGGGCCGAGGCCGAGGCGTTGTTCGACCGGCTGAAGGAAAAGAAGGGAAAGACCGGACGGCCGGACTGGAGCCAGAACAAGCCGCTCCAGGATTACATGTTCGGCAAAATCGCCGACAACTGCGCCCGCTACGACCTGCCCCTGCAGATTCACACCGGGTTCTTCTATGACACGTGGCGAAACGTGACGCAGGCAAACCCATCCCACCTGATCCCGTTCATAATGCGGCACAGGAACACGCGCTTCGTGCTCATGCACGGCGGCTATCCTTACGGAGGGGAACTGCTGGCGATGGCGAAGAACCTGCCGAACGTCACCATCGACATGTGCTGGACCTACATCATCTCGCCGGCGTTCGCCGCGCGTTTCCTGGACGAGGCCATCGAGACTGTTCCCTCGGACAAGATCCTGGGCTTCGGCGGCGACTACCAGATCCCGGAAGGCTCCTATGCTCACGCCATGCTGTGCCGCGAGGTGGTATCAAAGGTGCTCGCCGACAAAGTCCTGTCCGGCTACTGGAGCGAGGCGGAGGCCCTGAAATACGCCCGCGCCCTCCTGCGCGATAACGCTCTCAGGGTGTTCAAATTGCAGTAGCTCATCCATCGGGGAAACCACGGCCTCTGGCGGTGCGACTGGGAAGGGCTTGGCCGTTCCGGCGTTCGTTGGACAAGATGAGGCATTGAGATGCAGGGATCATCCATGACAGCGAGCCCGGGGCTATTGGCTTGCCCCCCTCCGGCCTCCGGGGGGCTTTTTTGAAGCTACACGCTCTGCGGGAGGAGCCTCACTTTCTGATGGCATCGGCGAGGGGAGACGAGATCAGATCCCCTCTTCTAGAAACTTGACGTTGACCAGCAGGATCTCCGCGTCGCCGGCCGTTCGAACGGGCGGACCCCAGACCTGGACGCCGCTGCTCACAATGAAGTGGGTGTGACCCTTTTTCATATGACCCCAGCTCAGTTCGTACACGCACCGGTAGATCAGGTTCATGGGGAACAACTGGCCGTTGTGCGTGTGGCCTGAAAGCTGGAGGGCGCAAAACAGATTAAAGGATAGTTCGCCTGCGCCGCAGTCGTAAAATGAAGGACGTCCCACCCGTTTACCTATTCTGGGTAGTGCCACGCGGATACGCCGGATTTATGCCAATATAAGTAAACGGGTGGAACGTCCCCATATTTTCAGCGGGAGCAAATTCAATGGACCTTATTAAGCTTCGAGCGTGGTGGGCCCACCGTCAGGGCCTTGACGGGGGATTCACGGGCAAGTCTGCGGCTGAGATCCTAGGTCAGACCGGATGGGCGAGGTCGGTCGGAGGTGTGGGCCCTTATCTGACCCTGTTCGCACGGGGCGGGATTGGAAGGCCGGCGGCTGACGAGTCGGTGGCGCATCTGGAAATTCACGAACTGCCCAGCGCGCGAGGGTGTACCTACGTAGTGCCCGCTTCGGATTTTGCCCTTGCCTTGAAGGTCGGACAGAATTTCGGTTTCGAGAGCGACATGAAAACCGCGCGCAAGATCGGCGTGACCGATGCTGAAGTCGATCGATTGTGTTCTGCGGTGCTGGACGCGCTCGCCAAGGGTCCGTTGGATCCCGAGCAGATACGGGATGCTGCAGGAAACGCCGCCCGCAGCCTGGGAGAGGAGGGAAAGAAGAAAGGGTTGAACAGCACTCTGCCTCTGGCTTTAGGAAAGCTGCAATCCGATGGCGAAATCCGGCGGCTCCCGATTAACGGGCGTCTCGACCAGCAGCGCTATCGCTACGCACTCTGGCGTCCGAATCCACTGTCGCGACACAGCCTCTCCATGGAGGAGTCCTATACCGAACTCGCACGGCGGTACTTCTCGTGGATCGGACCGGCCACCCTGGCTGAATTCCAGTGGTTTTCCGGCCTGGGAGCCAAGGCGTGCCGGGCTGCTGTCGAGCCGCTGGGACTCGTCGCCCCGGAAAACGGCAGTGAGTACCTAATGCTCCAAAGAGACCTCGAGAAGCTGAGGGGGTTTGGCGTGCCGAAGAAGCCTAACTATATGCTCGTTAGCAGCCTGGACGGCATCGGCTTGTTGCGACGCGATCTGAAGGGGCTGATTGGCGCGGACGATCTGAAGAGGAGCGTTTTTGCGGAGAAGGGTTTTCGAGAATTAGGGGGGTTGAGCGACCTGCCGAACCACGCGATCTTAGAGCGCGGACGCCTGGTGGGGCTCTGGGAATATGACCCGGAGTCCGAATCCATCGCCTGGATGTCATTTGGCATCAGGGACAAGGTTCTGACCGAGGCGGTCAGCCGGACCGAAGCGTTCATACGATCGGATCTGGGCGATGCCCGGTCCTTCAGCCTTGACAGTCCCAAGAGCCGCGCCCCGCGCATCCAGGCGCTTCGCAAATCGTAATCGCTACTGGATAACCCAGCTTTTCTGGGGGACTGACAGGGTCGGATAGTTCCATTACCCAGTCTTTTGGAGGTTCATGTGCGGGGGGTCATTAGATCCCCCGAAGCATTTCTCTGCCGGAGGTCATCAGACCCCCGGGAGCGCCGGTCTGATGACCGGCGGCACAGGGACTTTTCTTTCAATCCAATAAGGCGGAAGACTTTAGAAGCGCCAACTGTTGCCGGGCATTGAACTATGCGGATCGTCATTATCGGGGGAACGGGATTTATCGGCAGCCGGCTCGCCGCCCAGCTCGCTGACCATGGCCACGAGCTTCTTTCCGTGCAGCGCCGTATTTCAGCTGCGCTTCCTCAGTCAATTCGCCAATTGGCTTGCGACCACCAGGAACTGCACGCGGTATCGTCGCAATTACGCGGCTTCAGGCCGGATGTCGTCATCGACGTCATCTCGAGCAGTGCCGGACAGGCACGCAGCACGGTTGAAGTCTGTGCAGGATACACCGGGCGGATCGTTTCCGTAAGCAGCCAGGACGTATACAAAGCGTTCGGCATCTTTCACGGCACAGAGGAAGGGGGGATCGAACCGGTGCCCCTGACAGAAGACTCGCCCCGCCGGTCCCGGCGGGACACGTACCCGCGCGAACTGCTCGTCCGCCTGCGCAAAGAGAGGAGCTGGGTGACCGAGGAGTACAGCAATGCTGAGATGGAAGATGTGGTGATGAACGCCGCCGCGCAGCCGTCCACCGTGCTGCGGCTGCCGATGGTCTACGGGCCCGGCGATTACATTCACCGTCTATATCCGATCCTGAAAAGAATCGATGACGGGCGTCAGGTGATTCCTATTGCGGACCTCGTCGCGCAGTGGCGAAGCCCCCGAGGATATGTCGATAACGTGGCTGCCGCGATTGCGTTGGCGGCCGAAAGCACTGCGGCCGCTGGACAGGTTTTCAACGTAGCCGAGCCTGAGAGCTTCTCGGAACAGGAATGGACGAAGCTGGTGGCGGATGCTGCCGGCTGGAACGGCTCGATTACCGTCATTCCATTCGACAGGGCGCCGGCGCATCTGCGGCTGCCGGGGAATTTTGCACAGCATGGTGCCTCGAGCAGCAGCCGCATACGCGAATTGCTGGGCTATCGCGAGATCATCGACCGGGGCGAAGCGTTGCTGCGCACCATCGCGTGGGAGCGCGCACATCCGCCCGATCCCTTGCCGAAGTTTGACTATGTCGCCGAGGAAGCCTCAGTGTCGGAAATACAGGGAGGTCCCACCCGTTTGCCTATTTTGGAATAAACCCGGCCTGTCCGCGTGTCCGTTCTCAAAATCGGTAAACGAGTGGGACGTCCTCATTTTTATTGTCACTTCGCGTTCTTGTCGGGCTGATGCACGCCGAACACGTTGCCTTCAGGATCCAGGAAATACCCCTGCCAGGCCATACCGGGAAGCGCGAACTTAGGCATCGCAACCAGTCCACCGGCAGCTTCGATCTTCTTCGCGGTCTCATCGAAGTTCGTGACCTGCACGGTACACGTGTATGCGTTCGTGCCGCACTCCTGGGCCGGGGTCTTGGCCGGGCGCGTCAACAAACCACCGTTGATGCCCGGTTCCTTGCTGTGCTCCTCGGCAGTCATGATGAGCCAATACTGTTGATCACCCCATCGTTGAAATGTCCAGTCGAACACGTCCTTATAGAACTTCATCGCCCGCTCGGGATTATCCGCTTGTATCTCAAAATGTACTACCCGGTTCATACGTTCCGCCTTTCCTGTTGTCTTTTACACGCTCATCCCTCGACAAACGCCTTGAGCCTGGATAGTGCCTCATCCCACTGCTCGGAAACAAGATCGAGGTACCCCTTGAGTTCCTCAATCGGCTCCGGATCGAATCTGTATCGGCTCTCGCGGCCCGTCCGGACGCTGTGAACGATCCCCGCACTTTCCAACACGCGAAGATGCTTGGTGATGGCCTGCCGGGTCAACCTGGAGCCTGCTGTCAGCTGGGAGATCGAACGCGGTTGCCCGCTGCACAGCGCAGCAACCAAAGCCAGGCGCGTTTCATCGCCCAGGGCCGCAAAGACAGGCGCATGAGCCCGCCTCCGGGCCGTCATGCTCCTATGGCTCTCGCGTGACATGGTTTTCGATGTTCTTCATCTGTTCTGTCCACCCCCCGTCATTTCTGCGAAACGCCTCCAGCCGGCGATCGCTGGGGATCTTGTCGAAGCCGGACTCGGTGAGCAGAAGCAGAGTGCCGCCCTTCGTCTTTTGCAGCTTGAATTCGACGAGCGTCGGTGTCTCCTTCGAGTAGTCCATTTTGGCATCTACGGCGTAGGGATGCCAGGTGAAGGAGAAGAGCCGTTCGGGCTCCATCTTCTGAATGACGGCCTCCCACTTGAGATGCTCGTAACCCGGATAGGTAATGTGACCTCGCGAGACCTGTCCCGGAACGAAGGGGCCATCCAATTTCACGCGAAACCACTCGCCGAATTCGCGGTGGTCGGTCAACGCCCGCCACACCCGAGAAACCGGCGCCTTCAGTTCAATGCGCTTCTCAATACGATCGTCCATAATAGGCAACCTCCAGGTTGCATATTAACGCGGCCGGCCATAAAAGGCAATGCCTGCGATTTACAGACACTTGGAAACACTCTTTGCGTCCTTCGCGTCTTGGCGGTGAGTTTTTGGAAGCTGACCGCCAAGAAGCAAAGAAAGCTAAGAATCTCAAGGATCACGATGCGTCAGCTCTTGACGGTGACTGTAAAACTGCAGGTTCTCCCTCCCCGGAGTATGCTGCCGTTGAGTTCGACCCGCGCGGTTTTCCCCATGCCGCGCTCGAAGATCTCCCTCACATATCCGACAGAGCACTGGCAGTAGGTGGGAGAGATGTTCTTTGGAGCATCTTCCAGAATCGGGCAGAGGCAGTACCTATCGGAGGTCTTGAGTCCCTGCGGATTGCCGGTGTAATTGAAATAGATCATGGTTTCGGCTGCAGTCTGCTTCACGCCTTCGGGCCCGAGGTACTTGCGCATTCCGTCCAGAAACTTGCCGACCTGCTCCGGGGTGGGCTTTTCGGGGCTCCGCTTTCCGTGACCGCCTTCGTAGCATGCCTGTCCGCATCCTTCCATGATGCTCTGCCTCGTGGCAGGATCGACCTTGGCATCGAGTTGCTGCATGAGCCGGCGGATGACCAGCTGCCCTTGCACAACCTTCTTGTCACACGGCGTGACCGGCGGAGTCGACGCTTTCTCCTGATCGGACCCTGCCAGCGTGGAACCTGCCATCAGTGCCGCGCCGCAGCACATTCCAGCTTGAGCGGAACGCTTGAGGAATTCCTTTCGATCCATGTGAGGCCTCCACTTGATTGAACAATGGCGATTTTGGTACCAGAGTAAAGCAGTCGCGATCCGTGCAATATCAGAAAAAGGGTGCCATCTCAAGAAGGGAATTTACGGGCGGCACCGGGGCACTTTTTCAAGCCACCCCCACTGCGGTTGGAGATTTATTGAATTAACGTCGGTCCGACCCGGAAAGCACTATCGAAACAGGGGGTGGGGAACAAACGAGCCTGGAAGGTCCGTTTCGAATCTCACAAGCTCCGCGGGATTGTAAGAGTACTCCTTGCCGCAGTCATCGCATCGTGCGGTAAAAGGCGCCTTGAGCGCGGGCGGGGGCGCGAGGGAATCCGTCGGACCGAGAGGGATCTTGTGCCCGTAAAAGAATCTCTGTCGGCGGTGAAACCACTTGTTCTTGCAGATCACCGCCCAGCAATAATTATCTGTATCCCACATTCACTTCGCTCTCGAGCGGCCCTCAGCAGGGTCGTGACGGATGTGAAATGGAGGTTCCGAATCCGCCATGCCGGATTCGGTAGGTCCAGGATCTGGGAAATGGGGGGACTCTGAGTCTTGCCCGAATGGCTATTCTTATACCAGATTCTCAAATTCGATCAAATAGGGATCTGACCGGCCCATAGAGAGACGTCATTGGCCGCACAAGGGGGAATTCTGACGGACAAGACCCAATACTCACAAGAACGAAGCATCTTGGCTGCCTGTGCCACGGGAGGGGTTGCACAGCCGGAAGATAGAGTCCTCCGGCTGTGCGCTTGAACGCTCGGCTCAGTTAACCGTCGTTGGGATTTCGTAGAAGCGGAGCTGCAAGAGCTTTAGGCCCTTATTGTCGTAACTCCAGAAGTAATCCTGCAGCTGGTCGGAGAAGAGCGGGACTCTCTCCAGGACGCCGTCGCCGTCAAGATCCGCGTAAATGAACAGCAACTCCTTTGTGACGTTCTCGAACTTGGGCGCTCCCTTACTACGGGACACCGTCAGAACAGCCATCGAGCACACCGTTTCCTGGGTGAGGGGATCGAGTGCGCAGGTGGTCATGGACGCAGTCCGATCAGGCTTGCCCAACGCCCGGGCATAGACGGAATACACAGTTACCCCGTCGCCGTCCGGATCCGGATTCGGCAGTTGAAAACTGGCGGAGCCGCCGTTCGTTCCGTTTCGGTCCAGCGTCTGGAAATCGGGTCCCTCCGTCAGCAGAATTTTGGCGTTTCCCCAGAGGGGCACGAAGAGGGTATGCCCCTGACCATCGCTCATATCTGCCGTCTTGTCTTTCTGAACTCCAATGATATTCAAGTTGTAGTGCGGGCCATTGGGGGCCAGATTACCGGTCTGGGCCAAAACAGGCAGTGTTGCCAAAGCACAGAACAGCATTAGAGATAGAAATCTCTTCATGAGGACCATCTCCATCAGAATGAAGCAGACTCGTTCCCGCCGAGCGGGCGGTGCGCGGGGGATGCCTCCATATATAGAGCACGGACCTGCAACGGCATGTGACCAGCCTCACAGTTGCTGCAAACTCTTCAATGCTCACTCATGGAAGGATGGTGGAAGCCTTTTGCGGACGAGGAATAACGCCGCCCTCGGACGCGGGTGCGGTCGGCGGAGATTGTCAAGCGTCTTCTGGCTCTCTCGCCTGCGGCTCCTTTAGGCAGCCTGAGAGGCATGAAGACCGCTTTGCGCCCCTATCAGCGCATAGGAGTCGACTGGTCGAGGTTTCTCTGTGAAAGCGGGCTCGCAGGACTGCTCTGCGACGACATGGGGCTCGGGAAAACGCACCAGGCCATGGCCCAGATGGTCTGGCTCAGAGAGCGGAAAAAGGCGAAGGAGCCGTTTCTCGTGGTCTGTCCCACAACAGTGATAAGCCACTGGCTGAACAAGATCCGCGAGCATGCGCCGAAGCTGAAACCAGTGGTTTATCACGGCGGTCAGCGGAATCTCGATTCCCTCTCGAGGCACGCGCCCGTGCTGCTCACCTCGTATGGAATTCTGCGAAAGGACATCCTGGAGCTTAGCCGAATTCCGTTTCTGCTCGTCGTCGGCTTCGCCACGCTTACCGGCGCAAGCGTGGACCGGGGAGCAATCGTGCGCCGGTTCAACGAGGATCCTGCATGCCGAGTCTATCTGGGAAGTCTGAAAGCCGGCGGTGCTGGGATAGATCTGGTGGGTGGTTCCGTGGTCATCCACTACGACAGGTGGTGGAATGCGGCGCGCGAGGACCAGGCCACCGACCGAGTGCACCGGATCGGCCAGAAGCGCGCCGTGCAAGTGTTCAAGCTCGTGACCGAAGGTACGCTGGAGGAGAAGATTGCCGGGATTGTCGCGCGCAAGCGGCGGCTCATGGATTCTGTGGTCCGGGCGGACGACCCACATTTAAACAAGATTTTCACGCGCGAGGAGCTGATCGAACTCCTTCGCCCTCTGTGACCGCAAAATTACGCGGACTGTTCCTGCTATCCGGAAACGTGGGACCTTTCCGTGCAGAAATCCGCCACAGGCAGACAGCCGACCGTAATCCTCGTTTGGATGTGATTGTGCCAACGGAAGGTTGCCTGCTGCCGGCTGCCTTCTGCCTGCTGTTTTATCTGGTCTTGTAGCTGAAAGTTACCTTCGTCTCCTCATCCAGCACGAGCGGCCGCACGAAACGATAGGACATGCCGGCACGCGGCACGTCAACCCGGATGGGCAGCACCCCCGCCACTCGTTTCTGCAGGTTTATCACGTTCGACGAGGCGGCATTGTCCAACGCTGCGCCCTTCCTTTTGAGATTACGCTCGATCTGCTGTGACTCGTGCGTCTCTGCGGTGCTCGCGGATACAGTTACGGTCTCTGTGACATTGGCGACGTTAAGCGCCATGTTGTATCGGGACGGCCTGCTTGCACCGTAGGCAAGATCTCGCACCACAGTCCGGCTGAAGCCCGGCGACTCTGCCGTGATCTTCACCTGTCCCGAGGGCAGGCCCGAGACCAGCCATCGACCCGACTCGTCGGTTATGGTGGGAATCGTCGTCCCCGATTCTGAATGCGCGACGGTCACCTTCGCGCCAGGGATCACGCTACCGGCTGGGTCCACAATCACGCCGCCCAATTGTCCCGGGAGAAGTTGGTTGATGGCAAATTCACCGGTGACCGCCCAAGCCCCGGCGCGTTCCAGTGCCGCTCTTTCCGCTTCGCCGCCGAGCACGGCTGTCTGCGAAGCGGGCGGCAGCAGGCTGGTCGATATCACGTCCCCGCCGAAGTCCTTCACCTTATACAACTCCGGCAGGAAGACCTCCCATTGCAGCAGGCTGATGGGGAGATCCATTTTCGGCAGACTCAACTCCGAGTCGCCTTTCTTCGCGAAGGGAGCCCCGGCATGCATGATGACAAAAGTGACGGTGTATGTGCCGGACGGGCGGAATCCGGTCCGCATGAGCGGCACCCGGCTCCCGTCCGTGCCCTGCACGGGTTTCACCTTCTCGCCCGCCACGTCGGCCGAGACGATGCTCGCCCCTGCGGGCAGTGCGACTTTTAGAAACGGCTGCGCCTGGTTCTTCAGAATCAGCTTGATCTCGGTGAGCGATCTCCCCTCGGAAGTCACCAGTGTCGTCATCACCGCCCGCTCGGCAACTGCGGCCAGCATGCTGCCCTCCGGGAAGCGGTTCCAGGTGAGCGCCAGACGCGGCGTCTCGGCAGGCTGTCTGTGATAGCGGAAGGCAGCGTGCAGCGGGAAGCGTGCCAATGAACGCAGGTAGGCATTGGTCTCCTTCAGATCCATCCGTCTGAGCGCACCGCCTTCGGTCGCGGCGAGCTCCATCGTGCCGGCTCCCTCGACCAGCACCTCGCCGGTCTCCCGTTGTGCCCCTTTGAAGCTGAGGAACGGAACATCCGCTTTCGTATCACCAATCGATCTTTCGAGTGAAATGAGGAACTGGTGGCTGCGCCGGGCTGAACCGATCACTTTCAGGGTCAAGGCGGTGTTCTGCACTTCAGCCGATTCGACGGATGCGCCTGTGACCCCCCTCAGCTCGTAGCCCGCCGGGATCTCCACCTCGAATTGTGTAGGCTCGCCTTGAACGACCGTGATGTCGGAGAGTGCCGTGAGACGAAGGTCGGCCTCTCCCACGGAAACGAGGGATTTCACATCGGAAAGGAAGCGCACCTCCCGGGGGACGGCAGGCCCGGCGATTTCCCGCGTGGCCCACGATATCCCGGCCACCTGGCCCGATGCCAGCGTTGCCTCGACCAGGGTCCGTCCGTTATCGGAGGTTCTTGCCGTGATGAGACCGGGGCTCAGCCGGACGTTGGTGTGGTCGCCCGGAATCTCCAGCGACAGTCGCACGGTGCCGGAAGCCGGCGCAGGCAGGTTGAACGCCGCGCGTCCGGCCTCGATGTTCAACGGAATACCGATGTCAAGCTCGACCGAGAATTCCGCGGGCCCGCTCAGGATTGCGGTGTGGACCGCGCCTTCCTGTGCGAACGGGAGAGCCTTGCCCGACTGCCGAGCATCGAGGACGGTGAGTCCATTCGCGAGGGGGACCTTGGCCGGGCCTTTGGAAAGCACCTCCCCCTCCAATTGGAGGGTCCCAAGCGCCGAATCGCTTGTGGCGCGCAGCTTCAGGTCGGCTCGCTTAATCACGAAGGGGAGAGGAGCGACGTCAGCCTTTTTTGCAGACCGGCCGGCAAGTTCGACTAGCCGGTTGTACTCGTCGAGCGGCAAGGAGACGTTGCCGGGCGCAGGCAGGGGTAGGCTGCCTCTATCCTGGCCGAGCAGTGTGGCTGGAATCATCAACATCAGGACAAGCATGTGTCTTGTCATCGCGCACCTCCCTTTCGTTCCCGCTGGTAGCTGAAATCGACGCTGGGAGCCATCCCTTCGGCCGTCAGCTCAGAGACCAGATAGATATATGGGCCGAAAGCGGGAAATGAGATCCGGATGGGAAGGATCCCGCTGCGTCTCCCCACCAGGGATTCCGTTCGGAACTTGTCAACGAGAGCCTGAGTTGCGTCCTGAGCCGTGCTCTCCGGTTCATCTTTCCTTGCCGCTCCCGGAGCGAGCTGCAGCATCGCCGCAGTTTTGATTTCGGCGGATTCCGATTTTTCCTTTTCCGCGACAAGGGCGGGTGAAGATGGATCCTAATAGGTTTGGGTCCGGAAAGACCCGGGCTCGGGGGTTACTCTGAACAGCGGAGGAAGATAGCAGATGATGCCAGTGCGCGAAACAGGCAGGTCCAGCGTGGGGAGTGCCAGTTTGACTTTGCCCTTCTCGTTCCAGGCGGCTCCCCGGGAGAGGAACAGCAACTCCGCGGCGAATGCGGGTGCCTCCTCACCCGCCCGTGCCTTTTCGAGCGGCAGCAGCAGGCTGCCGTCCGGCGACAGTCCGGCCGGACGGGTTTGTCCGACAGTGATGCGCTCCAGACAATCGCGCCGGCGGGAGGCGTGATTTTGAGAAAATTCCTCTGGTTGTTGCGAATTGCATATCTCGCCTGGACGAGTGTCTTCCCCTCGCCGCTGGCGAAGCGGTCCCTGTAGTTACGGATGCCCGCTGTTTCAATTAAGTTCAAACAAAAAGACGAAAGGCAGGGGTCACTTCGCGTCTTTGCGGTGGACTCTTAAAAGCCACCGCAAGGACACGAAGACGCGAGAGACCCTTTCCAAACGGGGTGGGGAGCCTACGGCTGGTCGCCCTTCTCGGCTCGCGGCCTGATTCGTGTGTTCAGGTCGGGTACGACAAAGGAAGGATCGATCCGGCACGGGCCGCCAACAGCCGGCGCAAGTTGTGTGCATAGCGCCTGGATGGCGGCTGCGGTCGGCTGATCTGCGCCTCCGACCCAGGCGCGCAGCGATTCCCAGCCGGCAATTACTTCGGCATTGGTAAACCCGCAGTGAGACGCAGCAGGCTAACCTGCACCCGCTCAGCTTGCTCGTCTGTATCATTCGACTGTTGCTTCACGGTGGCCATGTGTGGACTCGTTGAGATCGGATAAGGAGGCTTGGCGAAAGCACGAACCCGCCGTAATCCTGCCTGTAGTTACTTTAATCAATTCCGCTCTCTATTGCAGAACTCGAGCCCCCGCTCAAATGTGGCGACGCCCCGGTATTTTCGGGTTAGGATGTCCCCGGCTGTGACGCCGGTCGGTGCCGGAAGGAGTGTGACGATGAGCCGTCCAACATGTACGCTGATTCTGCTGCTTGCCCTGTCGTTTGGTTTCGCGGCTTCATGCCGCAGCCTGGTGCCCGCATATGATCTCGTCATTGTGGATGGGCGCGTTGTGGATGGGTCGGGCGCTGCCCCTGTCGAGGCGGACGTCGCGGTCCAGGGGGACACAATCGCCCTCGTCGGGCCGATTGAGCCGGCAGTGCGCGCTCGTGCCCGGCACGTAATCGATGCCCGTGGGCGGGTAGTAAGCCCGGGATTCATCGACATTCATACTCATTCAGATTACACACTCCTGGCCGATGGGACCGCCCAGAGCAAGGTGAGGCAGGGAGTCACCACCGAAATCCTGGGGGAAGCAGATTCCGCGGGTCCGGTCCAGGGCAAAGCATCAAAGTCGGCCCCTTACGGGCTGAAGGTGGACTGGAGGACACTGGGCGAGTATTTCGCGCGGCTCGAGAGACAGGGCGTGTCGGTCAACGTCGGATCGTTTGTCGGGGCCACTCAGGTGCGCAGGTGCGTCCTGGGTGAGGAAAGCCGGGAGCCGACACGG
>DASQID010000401.1:0-4916 GCA_035631775.1 Acidobacteriota bacterium | reverse complement strand
GAGGCTGATGACACCGCTTTCGTCCAGTTTCCGGACGATCGCCACGATCATCTGCTGCGCGGCCTCGACATCCTTGACCTTGACCGGACCCATCACTTCCATGTCTTCCTTCAGCATTTCAATGGCCCGTGAAGACATGTTGCGGAAGAACTGATTCTTCAGTTCCTCATTCGTGCCCTTCAACGCCACGGCAAGAGATTTCTTGTCCACTCTCTGGAGAATTTCCCGCATACCCTGGTCATCGATCAGCATCACGTCGTCAAAGACGAACATCAGGTTGCGAATGCTGAGAGCAAGCGTCGGATTGTCGTTCTCGATTTTTTCCAGAATGGACGCCGCGGCCTTGGTATCCATTCGATTGATGAGTTCGGCCACAGCCTTGACCCCGCCATAGGATTCCCGGCTGAAGTCGCCAAGCGATCTCAGCTTCTGCTCCAAAATTGTGGTGATTTTGCTGATGATGTCCGGAGAGATCTGTTCGAGATGTGCCATCCTGATAACCACATCTGCGCGAAGCGGCGCCGGCAGCGAGCCCAGTAGCGCCGCAGCCTGCGTTGGATTCAAGTGCGCAAGAACGAGAGCGATGGTCTGGGGCTGTTCATTCTGAATGAATTTCGAAAGTTGCGCGGGATCCGCTTTCTGAAGGCTGTCGAAGCCAACGATCGCGTTCTGCATGGAGATGTTGAGACGGTCGAGCAACTTCTTGGAGGCTTCCACCCCGAACGCCTTTACCAGCAGCTTCTTGGCAAACTCGGCGCCGCCGCGGGCGAGGCAATTCTGTGCCATCGTCATGCGATGAAAGTCGTCCAGGACAGCCTCGGCGACATCCGCGTCAATTTTCCCGAGCTTCGAGATCTCCCGGCTTATCTCCTGCACCTCATCTTCCTGAAGGTAGCGGAAGATGCCGGAACTCGCCTCATCGCCAAGAAGAACCATCAAAATAGCCGCTCTTCTGGTTCCGCTAATGGTTTCCGCGTCCACGTGCTAGCCCTTCTCTTGAATCCAGGTTCGGATCAATTGGGACACCATCTCAGGTTCCTTTTTGGCTCTATCCATGAGCTTTTTCTTCTTCAGAGCATACTTGCGGCCGCCGAGGTCCAGCATCGAGGCTTCCTTCATGAATTCCCTCTCGATCTGGTCGTCAATTGCATCAAGGCTAATATGCTCCTCGACAGGGGCCTCTTCAGCCTGGCCTAGCAGCGGACTCGGCTCCAGGCTTGGGATTTGTCCCTCGTCAGGATGGGCAGGCTCAGCAAGCGCCTTTGGAGGAGCCTCCGATGGAAGCTGGGCGGCAGGAGCCTCCGGCAACTGTGTTTGCGCCTGGGCATGCGTGCCGAGGGCGCCCGGCATCGTTTGGAGGACGCGCTTTCGAATCGGTCTGAAAAGCGTCAGATAGACGAGCAGGAACAGGACGAGAAAGGCAGCATATTTCATCGCGGGGATGAGGTACGATTGCCATGTCACATACCACGGCAGCGGAGGCTTCTCCTCCTCGGGCCGGTTGTCGTTATAGAAGGCAACGTTTTCCAAGGTGATGGTGTCACCACGCTCCTCGTCATAGCCGACCGCTGCAAGAACCAACTCGCGGTATGCGGCAAGCTCCTCCTTCGATCGCGGGAAGTAACTGATGCTCACCTTCCCATCCTGGCCCTTAGTGTATGTCGTCTTGTGATCAAGAAGTACTGCAACCGAAAGCCGGCGAATCGTCCCCTTGGGCTGTACCGTATGCCGTACGGTCTTGCTCACTTCGTAGTTGGTAACTTCACTTTGTCGCAGCCTCTCAGGGTTCGTTGTCTGGCTCTGAACCGGGGCTGATCCGACATTCGACTGTGTACCGGGTACTCCGGAAGCAGCGGAACTGACGCCGCCCATCCGTTCCTCGGTCCTCTGCTGGCTCAGGACAGTTTGAGGATTCGGGTTGTAGGTCTCCTCCGTCTGTTCTGTGCTGTTAAAGTCGATATCGATCGAGGCGTTGGCGTTTACTTTACCCTTGCCCACAACCGGTTCGAGAATGGAGACCACTTTCGATACCATCTCCTTCTCAAGCTGTTCACGGACACCGGATTCGATCTCCGCGCGGCCTCCATCAGCCGAACCAATCGATTGGGAGAGCAATCTTCCTTCCTCATCGACAATGGATACGTTATACCCGTGTAATCCAGGCACTGCGCCCGCCACCACGCCCTTGATGCCTGCAATCCCGGACTTGGAGAGCTCAGCACCCCGCTTCAGCCCCACCACAACGCTCGCCTTGGCTTCTTCTTTCTTCTCCTCAAAGACGGAATCCTTTGGAAGAACGATGTGAACTCGCGCATGGGAAATCTCCGACAAACTCGCAATCGTGCGCGACAGCTCGCCTTCCAAGGCGCGCTGCAGGTTTACCTGTTCTGTAAAGTCCGTCATCCCGAAGGGATTCTTGTCGAATATCTCGTATCCCACCTTGCCGCTGTGAGCCAGGCCCGATCCCGCGATTTCGAGCCGAAGCTTATCGACATCACTCTGACGGCCCGCAACCAGAATGGATGTTCCTTGGACGAGATAGTCCCTCTTCTCATCCCTCAGCTTTGCGGCGATCGCCTGCGCATCCTCGGGGTTCAGATCTCTGTACAGAACCTGGTAATCCACCCGATTCATGAAATAGACGAGCGTGGCCAGTGCTCCGAACACGAGAGTTCCAAAGCCAATGACGGTGAGTCGTTGTGAAAACTCCAGGCGCGCCCACAATTCATGAAGTTGGCTCAGGAAGGCGGGTCGGTTGACAGGCATTCTGGGTTCTCCGGTCGGGAGTGCTGGATGTGCGGTCGGCTTTAGCCGCATCGCACCGTCACACCTGCATGCGCATTATTTCCTGATAGGCCTGCACGATTTTGTTTCGAACTTGCATCATCATCTGAAATGAGAGATCCGCCTTTTGCACGGCAATCAGGGTCGCATGGAGGTCCTGTGACTCTCCTGTCATGAGCTTCTCGATCTCCTGATTGGATTGCTTTTGCACCTCATTTACGGTGGTTATGGCATCCTTTAACACTTCTCCGAAGCTTGGACCGATGCTGTCCTTACCGGGCATCTGAGGCTTGCGGATTTCGGGCAACTGAAGGCTCGGATTGAGCTGACCAATGATGGCCTCTTTCATGACGCGTCACCTACTTGATGATTTCCAGTGTCTTCTGGAGCATGTCTTTTGCCGAGTTCACGGCCTGGAGGTTGGCCTCATAGGAACGTGTTGCCGACAGCACGTTCACCATCTCCTCCATGGCATTGACGTTGGGATAGGAGACGTAGCCGTTCTTGTCGGCGTGGGGATGACCCGGCTCGTAGCGTTTGATGGGCTCGCTTCGATCCGTAGCCAGTCCGGAGACTTCGACCCCGCGGACACCGGACATCGCCAGGTCAAAGGCGGCCCCGAAGTTTTGCTCGGGAGTCACGGACGAAAAAATCACGTCCTTACGCCGGAAGGGCTCTTTCCCTTCCGGTTGCGTGGTATTGGCGTTCACCAGGTTGCTGACAAGCACCTCAAGGCGCCTGCGCTGTGCCGTCAGGCCGGAAGAAGCGACTTCAATTGCGGTCATGAGTCCCATCAGGCCCTCCCATCATTGATGGCGCTGGCCAGCGTCCGGAACTTCCCCCTTAACAGCTGGGCCATCACCGAGAATCCGAATGAAGTTTCGCTCAGCTTCAGCATCTCCCGGTCCAGATCCACGTTGTTCCGGTCCGCCCGTAAGGGCAGGCCGGACACCGTGAACACTTCCGGCTCGAGCGGTGCAAATGCGAGACTGCTCATGGTGTTGTGCTCAACATGGCTCGCCCGAAGCGGTATCGGGCTTTGGGAGAGAAGTTCCTCCATCGTCGCATGAAACGAAATGTCCCTGGTTCGGTAACCGGGGGTATCAATATTGGCGAGATTGGATGCCACGATCTGCTGCCGTTTGGATAGACGGGTCATGTAGTTGCCCATGGCATCCATGATCGGTTCCTGAAACAGATCGAGTCTCATATCGCCAGCGACTCCCGGCCCTCCGCGGCGCGTGAGCCTAAACGGTAAAGCAAACCCAGTGCCAGTCCAAGGTGAGCCAAACTCCGAAAGAACTGAGCTTCCCGCGCCGAATTAAGCGCGCCGAGCCGTCATAATCCCGGCGGGCACTGTCAAATCTGTGCTGGCGGCTGGGCAATTTTTGCCTGCCTGTCCTGGAGTCCGAATTCATTCAGTTTGTTTCTCAGGGTTCGCAGACTGATCCCCAGCAGCTTCGCCGCTCGGGTGCGATTGCCGAGTGTGTTTCTCAGTGTCTTTTGTATGAGTTGTCGCTCCATCTCCCGAACCGTTGTCACGGTCGAGCCTGCATCAGTCTCCGCGGGCTCCTGCGGCGGCTCGATGGTACTGGAAACCGAAGTCAGTAAAAGGTCCTCAGGTTCAATCACAGAGCCGGAGCAAAGTGCCACCGCCCTTTGGATTGCATTTTCCAGTTCCCGCACATTTCCCGGCCAGCTGTGCCGGGACAGCCTTGCCAGAGCCTCGTCACTGCAGCGGATCTCACTCCTGCCAAATTCCCTCGCATAGCGTTTGCAGAAAAAGTCCGCCAGGAGCGGGATGTCTTCGGCGCGCTCCCGCAGCGGCGGGATTGCCAGGGATACAACGTTCAGTCGGTAATAGAGATCCTCCCGAAACTTCCCTTCCTTCACCAACATGGCGAGATCGCGATTCGTTGTGGCGATGACACGGACATCGATCCTCACCGGATCCTTCCCCCCTATCCGATCCACCTCTTTCTCCTGGAGCACGCGAAGGAGCTTGGCCTGCAGAATGGCAGCCATCTCGCCGATCTCGTCCAGGAGCAGGGTACCGTGATTCGCCAGCTCGAACTTTCCGGGCTTGGACGAAGATGCTCCCGTGAAGGAACCTTTTTCAAAACCGAACAGTT
>DASQID010000400.1:0-5282 GCA_035631775.1 Acidobacteriota bacterium | reverse complement strand
CGCATTCAACCGTACCCTGGCGACCGCACAGACGCAGATCGACAAGATGCGCAAGGATCTGGTCAGCCCGGAAACCGACGCGGCGGCGAAAGAGCAGTTGCGCACCCAGATCAATGCACGCCAGGATTTTCTTGGAAGGATGTCACGGCTCAAGATCATCGCCCCGGTGCTGACGTTGGACGATGGCCTGACGCTCGTCGAGGGCAAGCGGGAGATTGAGCTTCGCTTCCTGGGAACAGGGCACACAGACGGAGATATCATCCTCTACCTGCCTGCGGAAAAAATCGTTTTCCTTGGTGATATATTCTTCAATGCGGCTCTGCCTAACACCCAAGATGCCGGCATGCTCGAGTGGATGAAGACCCTGGGGGAAGTGCTCAAGATAGATGCCGATAAGTTTGTTCCCGGCCACGGGCCTGTGGGTTCGAAGAGAGACGTCGAGGATTTCCTGAGCTACTTCACGGAGCTCAGAGCCCTTGTGGGACCTGCAGTCACACGCGGTGACAGCATGGAGCAGACACTGCACGATATACAGATTCCCGCCAAATTCTCTTCATACAGTTTCCAGAACTTCTTCCCCTCCAACGTCCAGAAAATGTACGTGGAATTGCGTGCGCAGCAACTTGCCTCCAGCACGGCACCCGACGACTCGAAAAAGAACAATCCTGAGAAGCCCGCGCCATGAGCCGGATTCTGGTCACCGGCGGCAGCGAATTTCTCGGGCATAACCTGATTCCCGCGCTCGCAAGGCAGCACGAGGTGTTCGCAGGATATTTGGTGAATCCGCCTGAGCGGATTTCGGCCGCGCCGGTTCTGATCGACGTCACCCAGCCGGACTTGCTCTCGAGACAGTTCAACGCCATACGGCCGGATTTGGTAGTGCACGCAGCCGCAATGTCGAGGCCGGATGAGTGCGAAGAGAATCCTGTGAAAGCCGGACAGCTGATCGTCGAGGGAACCGGCAACATAGCCCGCGCCTGCGGGCGCTACTCAGCTCGCCTCGTACACATCTCCACCGATCTGGTCTTTGACGGGAGGCGTGGCTGGTACACCGAGGAAGATGCCGTTTCGGGAATAAGCATCTACTCAAACTGCAAGATCGACGCGGAAAAGTTAGTGCTTGAGACGGCACCGGCGTCGACGATTCTCCGAGTTTCCCTGATGTACGGGCGCGGAGCCAGGGCCCATCCGGGGCAGATCGACTTGATGCTGCGGGGCTGGCGCGCCGGCCACTCCGGGACATTCTTTACTGATCAGTACAGGACTCCCCTCTTTGCACCGCAAGTGGCGGATATTGTCGAAGCACTTCTGAGGCGGGCGGATTATCGGGGTATACTCCATGCCGGAGGGGGCGAGCGCCTTTCCCGCTTCAAATTCGCAGAACTCCTCGCCGAGCGCGTGAAAGCACGGCGCGAGCTGATCCGACCGGGAAGCATGCTGGATAACAAGTCGGCCGCGCCCCGCGGTGCGGACTGCTCGCTGGTCTCGCTACGACTCGAGCGCGAGCTGGGAGTCAAGCCGGTGACGTGCACTGAAGGCCTGGATTCGCTGGTAACGGACGGCTATCTGCAGCCACTGGCTTAGGGCTGGCGCAAGAATAACTTCACATTTTGCTGCTGGCCCCCAGGCCCGCTGGCGAGGCGCTGGCGCTTAGAGAAAAGACCGCAGAGGAGCAAAGGCGGTAAGATCACAATGAGAGCCAACGACGGACTTGTGCTAAGCTAATCCACCATGAACCCACAAACTTCTCAGGAGGTATGCCCGTACTGCTACGGATCGGGATGGGAGCGAATCGAGGCCACCGGCACCGTTAGGCGATGTCGTTGCGGCCAGACGGCTCGTGCGGAACGGCTCCTGTCGGACGCGCGCATACCCAAGAGATATGAGCATTGCGATCTTGATTCATACATCCCCCAGCATGACTCGCAAAAAAAGGCAAAGGTGGATGTAGAGTACTTCCTGGAAAAATATCCCACCATTGATGTCGGCTTGCTCTTTCTCGGGACCTGCGGGGTGGGGAAGACGCATCTTGCGGTCGCCCTGCTTAAATCGGTGATCCTGGAGAAGGGGGATGTCGGCCTGTTTTATGATTTCCGCGATCTCTTACGCGAGATCCAGGCCAGCTGGAATTCGGTATCGCAGACCTCCGAACTCGAAGTGCTCCGCCCGGTGCTCGATGCCAACGTACTTGTCCTCGACGAGTTGGGAGCCAACAAGCCTACCGACTGGGTACGGGACACGATGGCCCACATCATCAACTGTCGGTACAACGAAAAGAAGATGACAATCTTCACTTCGAACTATCTGGACAGTTCGACCAAACCGGGCGAGGAAACCCTCGTTGACCGGATCGGGCTGAGACTGAGGTCGCGACTCTACGAAATGTGCAAGGCAGTCGAGATCCACGGCGATGATTTCCGCCTGAAGATCAAGACGGGGAAAAACCGCTTCGACAAATTCTGAGAATGAAGCCCCCTGACGACAACCTGACGGCACTGATGGGAGTTGCCCGACGCGGGCGGTGTTCGAGTCCACGATCTTGAAAGCGGCCGTTCGCCGGTGATAAACACTCGTGAGAGAAAACTCGTTGCGCAGTTTGCGCAAACCGCAGCTTTGCGCCGGGCGACTGAATGGAGCCTGCTCACAGGCGGCGGCGCGGAAGGCGTCGAGTTCGACACCGGCGTGGATTACGAAGCCCAGCTGCGCCGGTTCCTCGAAGCGCTGGCCTCTAGAAGGGGATGTCGTCGTCAGTGATGCTGGCTTCGCCGAAGCTCTGATCGGGTTCGGGGGCGCGCTGGATGGGCGCCGGCGGCATGACACTCGCTTCTGCTCCCTCCGGTTTGCTGCCCAGCAGGACCATTTGCGACGCTATCACTTCGGTGGTCCGCCTCTTGTTCCCGTCCTTGTCATTCCACTCGCGGGTACGAATCCGCCCTTCGATGTAGACCTGCCTGCCCTTGACAAGGTAGCGCTTGCTCAGCTCGGCGAGCTTGCTCCAGGCGACGATATTGTGCCATTCGGTGCGCTCCTGGCGTGTTCCGCTCTTATCGGTCCAGTTCTCGCTGGTCGCCAGGCTGAAGGAAGCCACGGGGGAGCCGTCCGGTGTATAGCGGATTTCGGGATCCTTTCCCAGACGGCCAATCAGCAAAACCTTGTTCAATGAACTCATTGATCAGATCCTCTATTCAGTTATCGACACTTCGCGTTTTGGCGTGCCCGTGGTGGCCTCTAATGAGGACACCGAAAAGACGGGCGGGATATCCTTGCTGAAATGGCAAAGAGTTGATGTGAAGTCATTCTTGAACGAACCCTTAGTCCGGCCGTCGTTTTGTAGGATTTGATTTAGCGGGCCTCTCCAGACTCACCCCCAGATTATCCAGCTCGGACTTGGCCAGATTGGACTCGGGCGCGGCGGCATACTTGCGTATGACGGTCTTGAAATCCTCGATGGCGTTGTCTCTCTCTCCCATCGCCAGCTCGGCCTTACCGCGTTTGTAATATGCGCTGGCCACTTTGTCGCCACTGGGATAGTCGGTCAGAGCCCTGGTGAAGGCCGCTACAGCTTGGGGCAGCTTCTGCTGGTTCAGGTAGGCTTCGCCGATGTAATACTGCGCGTCGTCGGCCTTGTCGCTGCTGGGGAAGTTTCTCAGGAAGGCCGAAAATCCCTCGATGGCGAGATCAAGGTTGCCCTGGACGAGATCCTTGTAGGCTTGGTCGTAAACGGCGCCCGGAGAGATTGACGGATTACCGCCTTCGTTGCCGAGGCTCTGATAGGCCCGCTGAGTGAGAGGCTGGGACTGCACTTTCATGTCCGCCACCTGCTGGGCAAGAGCGGAAAGGCGCGTTGCGGTGTCGTCAATCTTGCCCGAAAGATTGCGAATCTCTTGCAGAAGCGCCTGATCGGTTGCTTTGCCGCCTGAGGCCTGGTTGTCCAGCGTACTCGAGATTTTCGTAAGAAGGAGGTTGGATTTTCCAACCTGGTCATTCAGTTGAACTACAAGGCTCTTGATGCCCTCGGCCTGTTCGTTAAAGGTCTTTTCTATCACTCGTATCTGGTTTTGCAGAGCGAGCACGTCACTCTGCAGCCGCATCAGCTCCTCCTTTGTGCCTGCCTGAGAAGAGGGCGTGGCCGCCAGGAGCATGAAAATCAAGCATATATAGACTGATCGCATCATGAATTCTCTCCTTTGCGGTTTTGACCGCATTATTTCACACGAATAAATCGTCTTCAATCCGGAGAGCAAAAGAAAAGCCGGAGGAAGACAAACCAATCCCCCTCCGGCTTATTACGTCCATCACTGCAGTTGCGCAGCCTAGCGCCGTGTAAAGTGATCGCGGCGATTCTTCTGCCAGCAATCCTCAGTGTGCTCGGTGCAGGTAGGTCTCTCCTTGCCATAGCTGATGGTATCGATCCGATCTGCACTGACGCCATGGGATATCAGCCATTCCTTTGCCGCATTGGCTCGGCGGTCGCCTAAAGCGAGGTTGTATTTCTCGGAACCCCGCTCATCGCAATGACCCTCGAGTGTGAACTTGATTCCCGAACGCTCCGCAAACGCGCGAGCATTATTTTGCAGTGTCACGGTTGCATCTTCCCGAATATTGTACTTGTCGAAATCAAAGAAGATGTCCTGGACGTTGTTCGCGAAGAACACCTCATCCGATATCGGGGGAGGCGGTGGCGGCGTCACCGGTGGCGGCGCGGTTACCGTGACGCGGGCTTCAGCCGTGGCGTTACCGCCGGGGCCTGAAGCTCTCGCCGTGTAAGTGGTGGAATCTGCCGGGCTCACGCTCCGGCTGCCCGAAGACTCGACATTTCCGATTCCGCTACTGATTGTCACGCTCGTCGAATTGGCCGCGTTCCAGCTCAGTGTGGTGCTCTGGCCCTTTTCGATAGTCGAAGGATTTGCCGAAAGCGTCACTGTGGGAGCCGGTGGCGGTGGCGGTGGCGGCGGCGGTGGTAGCGGCGGTGGAGCTGCCGGCGGTGGTGTGACCTTTTTCGCGCAACCAGTTCCAGTAACAGCCAAGCCAATCACAAGAGTCATCGCAACAAGTACAGCGAACAGAGAACGTCTCATTACCTGTGCCTCCTTCCTATTCTTTTCCTGGAATTCCAAAGTTCGTATGTATCGGCAAACTGATTGCTCTTCCGGTATCACGGAGGTCCACCCGTGCGGAAAACATAGTATATCACTCCAGTTACGGCGTAGGTTAAATTTCGCTAAAAAAATCGTGTCGCTATTCTTTGCGCGGATATCCGCCCCACGCGGGAGTGGTGTTGG
>DASQID010000399.1:0-2779 GCA_035631775.1 Acidobacteriota bacterium | reverse complement strand
TATGGTTGATCCCTGCATTTCCATGTCTCATCTTGCCCAACCAACGCCGGAACGGCAAAGCCCTTTCGAGTCTCACCGCCAGAGGCGGTGGTTTACCCCAATGGAATCATTCACGCCCTGCCGCCATGTCCATGTCTTCTGGCGCATGACTGTCGCAGGTTGTTGTTCGCGACGGGTCATTGACCCGTCGCCACAGGAATCCCGTGAACACAGTGTCAAAATCGAAATGCCCTGAAACATAAGGTTGATTTGAACCACGACAAAATACATGCGCAGGCTGCGCCGGCCTGCTCATGAACAAGTCAGGCTAGGGAATTTGCTGATACGCCAAGAAGCCCGGCGCCTATACCTTGAGCACGTCGTCCTTCCTGGCGACCAGGGCGTACAGCACCGGCGCGAGGAAAATCGACAGGAAAAGCCGCGAAAGCAGCCCCCCGACAATCACAATGGCGAACGGTTTCTGTGAATCACTGCCGATCCCGGTGGACATTGCCGCCGGCAGCAGGCCCAGGCAGGCCACCAGGGCGGTCATTATGATGGGCCGCAGACGCAGAAGCGATGCCTCGCGTGTCGCCGTCGGGATATCCATCCCTTCGAGGCGCAGCTTGTTGATGAACGAATAAAGAATCACGCTGGTCTGCACCGCTACCCCCATCAAGGCCACAAATCCCAGCCCCGACGAGACACTGAAATGTGTATTCGTCAATCTCAACGCTAGCAGGCCGCCGACCGGCTCAGTTACCAGGACACTGAACATGATGATCAGAGGGAACTTGAGGTTGCCGTAGAGGGCAAAGAGTATCAGCATTATCAGCAGGACAGTGAGGGGCATGATAATCTTCAACTGCTCGCGTGCGGCGAGATAATCTTTGTACTCCCCACCCCAATCGAAGGAGTATCCGATCGGGAGTTGGACCCGTTCGTCGACGGCCCGGCGTGCCTCGCCCACTGCACTCGCGAGATCCCGGTTCTCGACGCTGAACTGAACTCCGATATAGCGCGAATTCGACTCCCGATAAATAAATGAAGCCCCGTTGCTGACCTTGATGTCCGCGAACTGGCTGAGGGGCAAGTGCTGGCCGTCGGGGGTCGTGATCAACAGGTTCTTGATGGCCTGCATGTTTTCACGAAAGCGTTCCTGCATCCTCACCACGAGATCGAATTGCCGCTCTCCCTGTATCACCTGGGTTGCCGCCTTGCCTCCGATGGCGGTTTCGACGATTGTGTTGATGTCTGCGACATTCAGGCCATACTGCGCGATCTTCTCCCTGTCCGGAACGACAGTCAGGCTTGGCTGGCCTAACTCCTGAACAATGGCGATGTTGGTTATACCGGGCACCTTCGAGATGACCTGTTTTACCTCTCTCGCCTTCTCTTCAAGAGTGGAGAGTTCGGGGCCAAAAATCTTCACGGCCAGAGCGCTTTTCAGACCCGTCTCCGCCTCGTCGACTGCATCCTCTGCCGGCTGGGTATAATTAAAGATCACACCCGGGAAACTGGACAGCTTCTGCTGAATGGCCTCTATCAACTGCGGCTTGGTCCGAATTTCCCCCTGCCAGGCAGGATCGTCATAAGGTTTCAAGCCGATATAGAACTCATCGTTAAAAAAGCCCGTTGGATCCGTACCATCATCAGGACGCCCCAGCTCGTTGCCAACTGCGGTTGTCTGAGGAAAGCTCATCAAGACCTGGCGGATCTGCGGCGCGAGCTTTGAGGCCTCGTCGAAAGAGATGGTGTAGGGCATTGTGGCCCGCATCCAGAGCGCTCCTTCGTCAAGGTGAGGCATGAACTCAGCGCCGATTCCGGGTATGAGCAAGAGCGATGCCGCAAAAATGCTCAAGCAGACAAGCATTGCGGGAATTCGGTAGCGCAGGCACCAGCCAAGCAGGAAGCCGTAAAAGTCTCGAACTCGTTCATAGAGAGGAATGCGCGGTTCCCTGACGCGCTTGCGCAGGATGTAGGCGCACAGAACTGGGAGGAGTGTCAAGGAGCAGATAAGCGAGCCCGCCAGCGCAAAGGACATGGTGTCGGCCATCGGGTGAAACAATCGTCCGGACGGTCCGACAAGCGCATAGATGGGAATATACGCGGCGATAATCACCGCGATTGCATAGAAGATGGGCCGCTCGACGTCACGCGCCGCTGAGCGAATCACATCGATGAGGTCGTATTCCTGACCGTGACGAGCCGCCAGCTCGCGGAATATGTTCTCCACCATCACCACCGCCCCGTCCACGATAATGCCGAAATCGATGGCGCCAATGGAAAGCAGATTGGCCGGAATCTTGTTGAGGTCCAGGCAGATGAATGAGAAGAGCAGTGAAAAAGGAATAGTCACGGCTACGATTAAGGCTGTGCGCACGCTGAAGAGGAGCAGTCCGAGAATTATCAGGACGAGAATCATTCCGCGCATGAGGTTGCGTTCGACGGTCTTTGTGGTCTCGGAAATGAGCTCGTGGCGGTCATAGAAAGGCACGACCTTGACGTCCGGAGGCAATATGTGCTTGTTGAGTCTCTCCGTGACCTTTTCCACCCTGTCCAGGATGACCTGTGCCTGTTCGCCCACGCGCATGAGAATCACGCCTTCGACGGCTTCGTCCTCCTTCATGAAGCCAAATTGCCCAAGGCGAGGGGCATAGCCCATTTCCACTTTGGCGATATCATGAACATACGTGGGAATGCCGGCGTGCGTCGCCACAACAACGTTGCCGATATCCTGGAGGTCGCGAACCAAGCCTAAACCACGGACATAGTAAAACTGTCCTCCCTGCGAATAGAA
>DASQID010000398.1:0-5086 GCA_035631775.1 Acidobacteriota bacterium | reverse complement strand
CTACGCAGCCTGCCTCGGCTACGGCGGCGGCTCCATCCTGCGAATTGAAGCCGGGACGAAGGAAATTCGCTTCTTTGCCTGGGGAATCGGCGTGGCCAACTCTCTCGTCGTCAGCAAGGACGCCACCCACCTGTGGGTCTCAGACTGCCGAAGCTCGGGCCGCCTCCTCCGCTATCCACTGGGAGGAACGCTGCCCGCACGGCCCGATGCGGTGGTGACCGGTCTCGATCATCCAAGCGGCATAGCCTTCGGGAAGGAGCAATCGGCTCTTTACGCGGCGGAGACTTACTCGGGCAACATCGCGCACATCGACATCGCAGGCGAGAAGCCACAGATCGAGCGCGTTATCAGCCTGAAGGGATCGTTTGCCATGGGAAGCCTGGACGACCTTGCTTTCGATCCACGGGACGCAGAACGGCGCTTCCTCTATGTCGCCGAAAATATGCGCGGCATCTTCACGGTAGTGGATCTGCGCGGCCGTCCCCCGCGTGCAATCAAGAGTTTTCATCTGGCGCAGATGGCCGGGCGGCTGTGCCCCGCTTCAATGGTGATACACGACGGCTATCTGTACTTCACGGATGTCTGGGCCTGCTCGCCGCTCCGAATCTTGCTCGGAATGCCCCGGTGGCACAATCACGTTTACAGGTTCCGAGTCCTCGATCTTTCCTCCCTTTATACAACAGAGACGCGAGCGGCGGCCTTTTAAAAACCACCGCGAAGGCGCGAAGACGCAAAGGGACGGGTTGCGGCTTTAGCTGCACCGGGGAATTCGTGGCAGATTTCAGCGGGCCACGGACTTCGCAATCTCGAAGTCGTTGGATTCAAGCAACGTGTACATCGCCTGCTGCAGGGCTATGGCCGACTTCTTGTACGCAACCAACGCCTGAAGCTCCGTGCCTTTAGCAGTCGAGAGATCCTGCTGCCGCTGCAGAACCAGGAAATTCTGGCTCATGCCTGCCTGAAAGCGTTTCGTTTCACCGGTCAGCTGCTCCTGTGCCAGTTCTACCGCTACCTTGGCGGTCTCGACCCGCTGTTTGTTGGTATCGAGGTCCGCGATTGCGTTACGTACCTGCACCGTTATCTTCTGCTCAGTGCTCTTGCGGTTCATCAGCAGCTGCTGCCGTTGCACCTTCAACTGGCCCAGCTGTGCATCCAATCCCCTGTTGCGCAGCGGGATTCCGATATTGAATCCGGCAAACCAGTTCGTGAAGCCACCGCTGAAGAGCAGTTTGTTTGCATTGCCGATGCCGCCGATGAGATTTGGATCGATGAGAGGCTTACCGGTCAGCGGATTGAATCCCTGTGGACCGGCAACACCGACGCTGCCGAAAGTGCCCACCAGGTCAACCTGCCACTTCTTCTGATTCCGATCCATCTGATAATTGATGCCATTTTCTTCCAGCTGAATTCCGTACTGTTCCAGTTCGGGCCGGCTTTTCAGGGCTGTGTCGATCGCGGTGTCCAGGTCGACCTTGTACTCAACGAAGTCCGCGGTCTCGGCAGGCACAATCACCTGATGCCAGATTTCCGCATTCCTATCGGGAGAAATGACCGAGCGGAGATTGTTTTCCGCCACCAGGATGGTCTCGCGGGAGGAAATCATATCCACCTGGCGGCTGGCCATATTAGCCCGGGCCTCCGTGATGGAGATCGGAGCGAGCACGCCGATTTCCACTTCCCTCGAGTTGTTGTCCAGGGTAATGCGCGCCAGATCCACGGACTCCCTCTTGATCTGGAAGTCCCGGATGGCGCCGACCAGATCCCAGTACATACCCTGAATGGTCGCGATAGTCGTTGTCACGGTTTGTCTGAATTGACTGTCGTTCAGCTTTGTGTCGAGATTCGCCAGTTTGATCGCTCCCCGGGTCTGGTCAATGCGGAAGTTGCGGTTCAGGGGCTGCGTGAACTGCAGGCTCATGCTCGTGTTGTACTGCGGGCTGAACAGCGCAAACGCCTGGTTGGTGTCGCTTCGGGAGGAATTATAGGAAGCCGTAATTCCCCCACCCGTAGGAATATTCTGGGCAAACTGGAAGTTCCAGTTGGCGAAATCCGTTTTATTAAAATTTCCAGCCGAAGACTGGTTGGTCAAATTGGTGTTGGGCCGCCTGCTCGACTGGGCTCCGAGGCCGATGTTTAACGCCGGGTCATAGGGTCCGTATGCCTGAATTACCCTTTGCTGATAAAGCACTTCATTCGTATCCGAGATCGCGATGTCCAGGTTGTTTTGAAGTGCGAGTTTGGTCAGGTCCCGAAGCGAGATATGCACCGCTGTTCCATCCTGTTCCGCCTGCTCCACAGGACTCAGAGGCAGGGGTGGAAGTTGTGCTTTTGCCTTCGCCTGTTGCTGCTGTGCGAACCCCGCGCCCGATGGCATCGGAGCAACCCCATAGAGAATAAGGACAGAAAACAGGCAGGACGGCAGAATGGCGCCTTGGCGGAAACGGGTTTTCATGATCGGACTCCTTAAGCAGTTATTCACCCGAGGCTCTCAACTGAATTACGCGATTCCCACGCAATGTTTCGCATTGCGCCGGCTCAGATAAGGTTATCGGAAAGCGATTTTGGAGGTAAGAGGAGAGGAGGGTTGTCGAGGACGTCTCCGGATCAAGTCCTGGGGTCCGTGAAAAAATACCCTCACAATTGGGCTGAAGGAAATGTCTTGTGGAACCGGTCATAAGACCGGCGTTTCCGGCGGTCTGATGACCCCCCGGCACAGGAATTCTTCGGGGATCCGATGACCCCCCGCGCATGAATGCATTCCGAGCCAAGATGCGATCTTGACGACACAGCGTTATCGCGTTACCTTCGGGCAACCCGGAAGGGGCGGTGAGGGATTTAATCGATTTGACGGAGTGAATATGAAACTGCTGCGTGTGTCTTCCTATCTCCTCTTGTTTCCGCTCTGCGTGTTATCACAAACGCTGCGGGTCGATCCACAACTTGAAAATGTCATCCGCACGCTTGGGACCGCTGTCAATGCCAACGAGGCATTGGACTTCGTGCTTCGCGTCCGTGAGAATGACCGCTGGTTCAACTTCCCTAGATTTCATCAGACTGCCGAGTACGTGCGGGATACGCTAACCGCCATCGGTCTAAAGAAGGTGGAGTTGGTGGAGACGCCCGCCGACGGCGTTACGCAGTACGGATTTTGGACCATGCCGTTGGCCTGGGACGTGAAACAGGCGACGCTGGAAATCGTAGAGCCTGCCGTGGCTCCTGAGGCCCGCGTCTTGGCTGATTACCTCAAAGCGCCTACCTCGCTGGTCATGTGGAGTGGGCCAACGCCTGCGGGTGGAATCACGGCCGAGGTTGTCGAGTTGAAATCCTCGGCTCCCGAGGATATCGCCCGCACCGGTGTGAAAGGCAAGATCGTATTTTTTACGGAAGTCAAGAACCCAAACATCCGAGACAGCGCGACGATCAAGCTTGGCGAAATCAAAGCGTCGTTATACAAGGTGGGGGCCGCAGGTATCATCAGCGATTCCACCGAGAACCCGGATCTGGCCACCGATCACTATTGGGTCAACTCTTACGGCGATGCCGGCTGGGGTTTCACCAGGATGGGCAGTCCCATGCCCGCCTTTTCGATCACGCCGCGCCAGGGTGCCTACCTTCGCAACCTGCTGACCCGCTACGGCAAAGTTCGCGTGAGGGCACTAGTGGAGAGCCGCCTCTACTCAGGTTCGTATCCCTATGCGACGGGAATTATTGAGGGCAGTGGTTCCGACGAGGAAGTGCTGGAACTGGGACATACAACCGAGCCGGGTGCGAACGACAATGCCACGGGCGTGGCATCGATGATGGAGGCCATTGCAACCCTGAACCGACTTATCGATGCCGGCAGCCTGAAACGCCCCACTCGCAGCATTCGGATTCTGGCAATGCCCGAGTTGTACGGTTCCATGCACTACGTCGCCAACAACCCGGAGCGCATCAAGCGCACGATTGGTGCAATCTGCGTTGATACGGGCGCCGGCCCGTACGAGCTCTCGGGAACCGAATTCAATTTCCGAATGAATCCCGATGTAGCGCGCTCGTTCCAGGACGCACTGATCCTCAGGGTTGCCGAAAGCTACTACGCCTATGCGGGCGTTCGGCGTCGATATCCCCACTGGATCCCGTGGGGACCCGGAACCGACACCTTCTTGAGCGATCCCCTGATCGGATTATCAAACGTGGCCGCGAGCGGGAGCTCCGGTGTCAACGTGCATCACAACGGAGCCGATACGGTGGACAGGGTGGATCGCCGTTCCCTGAGAGATATAAGTTCCATGCTGGCAGTATACCTTTATTACCTGGCTTCGGCGGGTGAGGCGGAGATTCCCTGGCTGAGCGAAATCACTGCGAATCGAGCCTACGGGAACATCGTCCGTGCCGCCGAGCCTTCTCTGAATCGCATGACGGCGGCGGACAAGCCTGATGTTCTGAGCCACGAGCTTCATTGGGGACTCGAGAGAGTCTCTTATTCGTCCGATCGTGATCAGGAAGCGGTGCTCTCGACCCTTCGCCTCGCTCCGATCGCTCAGCGCGAGAAGATCCGCGCCTCCCTCGATCCGCTGCTCAAGAGCGTCCGGCGCTTCGCTGAAGAGCAGTCCCAAAGGCTGCAACTTGTTGCGGATCGACGCTCAGCCGAGATTGGAGCAGCGGTACCCGTCAAAGCGACCGCCCGCCGATCCGATCCACGGCGTGCGGACGCAGCGCAGATCATCGTCAAGCGCAAGCGCATCGGAAGCATAACCTTCGACGACCTCCCGGTGGAGAAGAGGGAAGGCTGGCCCGCAGGTGCCTGGGATAACCTGCTGCAAACCGCTCTCTACTGGTGTGACGGCAAGCGGAATCTTGCGGAAGTGATCCGGCTGACCGAACTCGAACTGGGGCCCCAGGACTTCGACTTCGTGGGCTACTTTCAGTTCTTGGGCCGGCGCGGATACGTCGACATCTCAACGCGATGACACAATTCGGGGGACAGGCTACTCAACCCCCGATTTCCTGATCTCCTCACCCTGTCCTCCGAATCAGCTGCCACCCGCAGAACGGGTCGCTTGACGAAGCCCCCCGGAGGGGGGCAAGCCAGTAGCCCCGGGGG
>DASQID010000397.1:0-6279 GCA_035631775.1 Acidobacteriota bacterium | reverse complement strand
GTCGAGATCATGCTGGGATTCCAAATATCAGTGTTGCTCGATTGTTGCACTTCGAGGAGTGTCACACTTGGGGGACGGGGCGGGGGCCGGGGTCGCACCGACGCAAACCACGGCGGTTCTTATTGTCAGGGCGAAACTGAGCCTAAAAGGGGCTTTCAGACTCGTTTTTCGACCGTGTTTTTCCAGTCTGACGGATCTTTTGCTGCCTGGTCCGCGGAGTGCGACTGCACCCTCGCGCTTGCACTTTCACGCTCCAATATGCCGTCGAAAATCGGAACCCTTTGCGTCGGGGCTACATTGCCTAGCGGGTATCATCCACGTAGGACACCCCGTTCTCCTTGGCCCAATCGACGACGAACCGTCGCATCGCCTCGTCACGAAACTCGTACCACTGGTCCTGGAGACCAAGTCGGTGAAGGGTATCTTTGAAATACCGGAAGGCGCCGCGACCCTTGATGGAACGCCAAAGTTGATTCGCGGCATTCTCATCGGTCAAAGACTGTATAAACCGCTCCATCTGACGGTACTCGTGAAAATCAAATTTGTCCGGCCCGACGAGAAAACGACTGCCATCGTCCTTCACGATTTCCCTGGCGATTTCCAACTCTTCCTTCTGCCAATCGGCAAGATGCTCCAATTCTCCCTCTTCGCCATCTTCCAGGGCGCTGAGGATCCTCGATTCGACGGTGACCAACTCGCCGGTCCTCCTGTCGATATAGTTCTGATATTCTTCCATGTCCATTTCCAAAGCCGTCATCAGGTCGCTGAGTTTGACCTGGGGATTCATGTCACCTCCCTCATCGTCATCGTCCATACTGGTAGGTCAGCCTGCCGGTCTCGAGATTATCCTACCGAGTCCGGTCTGCCGTTCAAGTCCAAAGCTCGCTGAGCCCGGAGTCAGATATTGAGTCGCTTGATCTGAAATCTCAGGAGCATCTTCAACTGTTGGTGTTGTCAGTCCCCGATTCGCTTATACTGTGCCCCAGCCGAAAGGAGGTACCCCCCATGAATCCCTCACGTCGTGAATTCCTGAAAACCTCAACAGTTGCACTGACCGCAGCAGGCTTCGCCAGATCAGGATACGTGGCCGGAAACGACGCCATCCGCATTGGCTTAATTGGTTGCGGAGGGCGTGGATACGAGGCCGTCATCAATGCTATGACCGCCGACCCCGGTGTCCGACTGGTCTCGATGTGCGACATATTGATGTCCCGGGTTAAGGAGAAACTCAGCAAACTGAAAGATCGGAAACCCGAACAGGTGGCGGTGGATGAGGACCACTGTTTCAGCGGCTTCGACGGGTACAAGAAGGTCATCGAAAGCTGTGACGTAGTGCTGATTGCCAACGCCGCCAAGTTTCACCCGCTGCATTTGAAAACCGCGATTGAGGCGGGCAAGCACGTATTCGTGGAAAAGCCGCACGCCATCGACCCAGCTGGAATCAAGATGGTCCGCGCTGCGTGCGAAACGGCCCGCAAAAAAGGCCTCTCGGTCGTGTCGGGTCTGCAAAGCCGCTACCACCCCGGTTATCGCGAGACCATCCAGCGCATCCACGACGGAGCCATCGGGGAGATCGTCGCGATCGAGGAGAACTTCCTGCGAGCGCCTTACGTTCTTTATCCGCGCACTCCAGGTCTTTCCGAGCTCCAGTTCCAGGCCAGCAACCAGTACCACTTTCATTGGCTCTCCGGCGACGATGTGCCGCAATCGCTCGTGCACAACCTGGACCGCGCGAGCTGGGTGCTGCACGAGCAGGCTCCGGTCAAGGCGCACGGCTTGGGCGGGCGCTCGACCCTCCATGGTGAGGTCTACGGCAGTGTTTTCGATCATCACTCTGTCATTTATGAATTCGACAATGGTGTGAAACTGTATGCGTTCTGCCGCACGATCCCGGATTGCTACAACGAGACTTCCAGCATCCTCCTCGGAACAAAGGGGCGCTGCGACATCTTGAAGATGCAGATCCAAGGAGAGACAAACTGGAAATACGCGGGGAGCCGCCGCGATCCATATGTGGTCGAACACGAAGAGCTCTACAAATCGGTCCGTTCCGGAAAGCCGATCAACAACGGTGAGTACATGGCCCGCAGCACACTAATCGGCATAATGGGCCAGATCACGTGCTACACCGGAAAGGAGATTACCTGGGACCAGGTGTCCAACTCCGGCTTCTATTTCCCGCCGCGGCCGGAGGACTGCACGATGGGGATGGAGCCGCCGGTGAAACCGGATGCAACCGGCATTTACCCTGTCTTCACACCCGGCGTAACTGCCCTGGTTTAGACGCGGTCACACTGACGGGGGATCGCACCATGGTTTGCATCGGATTCCATACGGACGCATTCAACAGCAGTTACTGGAATTTCGCCCAGTGCCTGGAATGGGCGCGCCGTCATGACCTGCATTACATCGAGTGCGGGGCCATCGACGGTGTGAGCTGGATCCACGGGCTCGGATACCAGCCCCATGTCGCTTTGTGGGAGGACCCTTTGCTCCTGCGCCGGAAAATGGACAAGCTCGGGATCAGTTTTTCTCAGGTCGATGCCGCATTTCCGCTGTCGATCCCTGAAGGCGCGACGTTGGGGGTGGAATATGTTCTGCACACGATCCGCTGGGCAAAGCTTGCCGGCTGCGCGCGCATCGACACGACAGATGCGCGGGATCGTCCGGACGGGCTCACCGACCGGGAGGCCCTGGAGCAGATGCGGAAGGTTTACCTGCAGATCGTGCGTGTCGCCGAACTGTACGAGGTGACGATCAACATCGAGCCTCACGGGTATTACACCACCAAACCGGAATTCATGGCGGAAATGCTGGCGTTTGCAGACTCCCCTTACCTTTCCATGAACTTCGACACGGGGAACACATTCATCGCAGGTCAGGATCCTGTTTCCTTTGCGGAACAGTTCCGCCGCAGGATCAACCATGTCCACATCAAGGACGTCAGCCCGAGTCTCGCGATGGCATCGCGGGGTGAGCTGACCGGTATTGCCGTGAGTCACTGCGCTGTAGGCGACGGGGTTAATTCGGAGAACATCCGTCGCTGCATGGATCTGCTCGTCCGCACGGGATACGACGGCGTATTGAGCATCGAGTGCGAGGGACAGGGCGGACCGATGATCGAGCGCAGCCTCGCATGGGTGAGCAACACGCTCACTGAAATTGCTAATCGTGTGGGCGGCAGTTCCTGAGATCCGATTCAGGGGGGCAATGTGCAAAACCGTCGCAATGCGCAAATCAATCTCATCCGGAAACTGGTGTTTATAGTGGCGGCTCTGTTGACGGTTGGGGCCGTAGCCGCGGGTGCGGAGACGGCACTCATCCGGGTTCTCGTCCTGACCGGAGAGAGCGACTTGCCGTACCATGACTGGCGCTCCACGACTCTATTCCTGACGGGCCTGCTGGAAAAGGCCGGACGGTTTGATGTCCACGTCGAGGAGGAGGTTCGCGGCCTCACCGCGCCTACGCTCGCCCGGTACGACGTTCTGCTCCTGAACTACAACGGTCCGCGCTGGGGGGATGCGACGGAAAAGGCGATTGAACAGTTTGTCGCCGGCGGCAGGGGGATGTTTGCCCTGCACGGGGTCAGCTACGGACAGTTCTTCGGCATGCAGTTCAAGGGGACGAAATGGATTCCCTCAACAGATCCGGGCTGGGTCGCCTACCCTGACCTGCTCGGTTCGAGTTGGAAGACCGAGAACATCGGTCATGCGCTGCGCGGGATTTTCACGGCACGGTGGATCGATCGGGAACATCCGATCAGCCGCGGCCTGGACGAATCCTTCCTTGCGGATGATGAGCTATACCACAAGCTCGATCTGCGGCCGACGGCCCACGTGCTTGCAACTGCCTGGAGTGATCCCAAGAACGGCGGGACGGGCAAGGATGAGCCGGTCATCTGGACCGTTCCCTTCGGCCGGGGTCGCGTCGTCCACACCATTTTCGGACATGACACGGCTTCAATGTATCAGCCCGGGTTCGCAACCCTCTTTTGCCGGTCCATCGAGTGGGCCGCGACGGGCGCCGTGACCCTGCCGCGTCACATAGAGCCAGAACCGGTCCTGCGCGACAATGCCGTGCGCGTGCTGGTCGTGACGGGAGGGCATGCCTATCCCACGGCTTTCTACACTCTATTCGAGGGCTATGACGACATTCGCTGGACGCACGCCTGTTCTCAGGCGGAGGCATTCAACCCAGGCCTTACCCGGTTCGAAGTCATTGTTTTGCATGACATGTACGAGCAGATCGGTGAGAAGGAGCGCGGCTACCTGCGTAACTATGTGGAAAACGGCGGGGGGATTGTCTCGACCCACCATGCGATCGTCGACTACACTTCGTGGCCCTGGTGGTACGAGGAAGTCGTCGGAGGAAAATTCTTCACACAATCAGACGGATCACACAACAAGTCGGACTACAAGGATGACGTAAACCTCGTCGTCCGGCGCGTCGAGTCGGCTTCCGGACACCCGCTCCTGCGGGGGATCGGGCCTCTTGCAGTGGTGGACGAGGCTTATCGCGGGATGTGGTTTTCACCCAAAATGACGCCGATCATGGAGACGGAAAGCCCTTACAACGACAGGCCGGTCGTCTATCTCGGCCCTCATCCGAAGGCTCGTGTCGTTTACATTCAACTCGGCCACGGAGAGAGTACGATAAGGCATCCAGGCTACCGCAGGCTGGTGCACAACGCCATTCTCTGGGCTGCGCGCCGCGCGGACTAGCGCCGCATGTGCCTTTTCTGCTCGGCCTCCGCGAATACCACGACGCACCGATGAGTTCCTTCCGTCGGCCATCGGGCGCGTTTCATCATGCGCTTGCGGCGAGATCCCGCCGGCGTCCGAAGGCAGTGTCTTTGTCCATCCCCACCAAATAGACTTCGATATTTACCGGCTCAGGCACTTAGCGTTCTTCGGATCCTGTCCCAAGCGGCGGGAGAACAGAGGCAAACTGGCAGCTTTGCGCTTTCTGACCGGGACGTTCATGAATGCTCCCGAACAGCCGAAGAGTGACCTTGCTCACACTATCCAATGTTCAATGAGTTTAAAGTCTGTCTTGCGGTCGCCGATAAATGAATCGTGCCAGACCGACGGTATGCTGTTCCGAGCCCGCTGAACTGCACTTTCCCCCATATCATCCACGTGTCGCTCAAGGCCCGAACCCGCGATATGGCAGAAACGAGGACATCCGAGACTCACCTCTCTGGGATATCAAGAGTCAACAGACACGACCTTCTCCTGTGTTGATCGATAGCCCGAGTGGGTACCCGAGTGGCCAAAACCGAAGCGCCAACTCCTGCTCGGAGGTGACACATCCATACGGAGCGGAGTTTCTTACGGGGGAATTTTTCATGAAATCCACTAATCAGATCGCTCTGATCCTCTTGCTTCTCACTCCAATGAATCAGGGCAGCTTCGCGCAGTCCGGTATCATTACAACCTACGTCGGCCCCGGCTATCCGGTCGACGGCGCAGTGGCAATTACGCAAGCTATTGATCAGCCGTCCTCCGTCGCTTTGGATGGTGCGGGTGGATTCTATGTGTCGAGCGAGTTTCAGAACCGGGTGTATCGTGTCACCGCAGACGGCAGGCTTGCGCTGGTTGCGGGATCCAGAACCGCAGGTTTCGGCGGGGACGGTGGCAAGGCAACTTCGGCTTCCCTTAGTGGGCCGAAGGGCATCGCGACAGATTCAGCGGGCAACCTCTTCATCGCCGACACTTTGAATAATCGCATCCGCAAGGTGACACCTGGCGGCATTATCAGCACTGTGGCAGGGATTGGGCCGGCTGGCTTTGGAGGCGACGGCGGGCCTGCAACCTCAGCCCAACTTTCCGGCCCGGTGGGTATAACGGTAGATCCTGGTGGCAACCTTTATATCGCCGACACATCAAACAGCCGCATCCGGAAGGTGACGCCCGCCGGCATTATCACTACGGTCGCGGGGAGTGGAACTTATGGATACAGCGGTGACGGCGGCTTGGCCATATCTGCTCAGGTCAGTTATCCGAACGGAGTTGCGGTTGACACAGCCGGCAACCTGTTCATCGCCGACACACCCATTCACCGAGTGCGGAAAGTGACGCCCGACGGAGTAATCCGCACAGTTGCGGGAAACGGAGCTTTTGGCTACGCAGGCGACGGGCGGGCGGCTACATCCGCTGAAATGCGTTTTCCAAGCGGCCTGGTCATCGATTCAGCGGGGAATCTCATAATCAGCGACACCTCCAACGACCGTATTCGGAAGGTAACTACCGACGGCGTGATCAATACTATCGCAGGAAG
>DASQID010000396.1:0-3714 GCA_035631775.1 Acidobacteriota bacterium | reverse complement strand
GGTGCAGTTTCATTGAGAACTGCGACTTGGTGGGCGAATCCCAAGATCTACACAACCACGGCATCCAGCACGGTTGGTTGCTGGAACGAATCGCTGGGCAAGCCCGGGGGTGTCGAAATCGCTACAACGGGGCAATGGGATGGGAAGGTGTTTGGGCTACAGGGAGGACTCGGTACCAACTTTAATCACGCCAAGCTGGGAGTGTCGACTTCTGGCGACAAACATTACTCCATTTTCGGCGATATGAACCAGCAAGGCTCTCTCTCACCGCCGAAATGTTCCAGCAGTCAGAATGGACGGGGCGGACTTTTTTATGTGCTGGATAACGCAGAGCTGTCGAGCAGTCTGAAAGATCTCATCACAGGTGGCACGGCACCGACCGGACCTCCGTCAAACTGACGGGAGGGGCTTTCGAGGAGTCCCGAACCATGCCTGGAAAGGATCTCCAGATCTTTGAGCAGCTCCCCCGGTCTCCTCTGCTTTCCTATCTCGCCCGAGCAGGCGAGCAACAGAGGCGGTTCCACTACACACTCTCTGCCTTGGAACCGCAGGCGCTATGGCAATGGATCACCCAATATCTTGGTCACCGGATCGGTTTCCGACACAAGTTTCTGACTTACGACGGCACTTCGGGCGACCGTGGCGTGTACCAATTGGGGGATGACTCGGTCATTGGTGGCCGTCCCGATTCTAGGAGGGAAATCCGGGTGAGTCTTGCCGGTGATTGGGGGACGGGGACAGATGAGGCTGCCGAAGTGGCTGCCGGAATCGAGAAGTTCGCTCCGCACTACACGATTCACTTGGGCGATGTCTACTACGTCGGGGAAAAGAACGAAGTGGAAGAAAATTGTCTCGGCCAGCCTCCGCCGAACTGCCGCTTCACTCCGTGTCGCTGGCCAATCGGGTCGGTTGGAAGTTTCGCCCTGAATGGCAATCACGAGATGTACGCTTTGGGAAAAGCATATTTCGATGTGTTTCTTCCGACCTTGGGAATGCGAACAAATGTGGGGGGTGGGCCCTCCGGCCAGAAGGCGAGTTTCTTTTGTCTGGAAAACGAATTCTGGAAAGTTATCGGTCTCGATACCGGCTACAACTCGATCGGCATCCCTGTGATCGAGTATCTGTTCAGCCCCAGTTGCAAGTTACGGAAAGAGGAGGTTCAGTGGTTGCAAGATCAGCTGAAATTGAAGACAGACAGCACCCACGGGTTGATTGTCCTGACGCACCACCAATATTGCTCGGCATTCGACTCCGAATATCCTTCAACTGCCCAACAACTTTCGGACTTGATCGGACGTCCCGTCTTGTGGCTTTGGGGCCACGAGCACCGCATGGCAATTTACGGGAAATATTCTAGAGGAAAGGGTATTCAGTGCTACGGCCGCTGCATCGGTCACGGGGGGATGCCGGTCGACATCAACCCTAAAGTGAAGCGAGCTGACCGCCCTCTCGTCGCCTACGACAACCGCCAGTACGATTCGCCGGAGAATATCACGGTCGGATACAACGGTTTCGCCAATCTCACGTTCCAAGGGGACCAAGTCGTGATCGAATACCGCGACCTCTACGACACTCTCCTCTTGAGCGAGACCTGGCAGGTCAGGAACGGCAACTTAAGCGGGACCGCAAGGCTAGGCCCGCCAGCGCCCGGACTGACTGTGCACACGGATGTGAAGACGGCAACAAGCTGACGGCGCGAGCGGAGGGAATGCCTGTCGGTGGTTCGCCCGAGTAGGGCCCTCCGGCTGCGACCCGTGTTTCTGATCGTTCGTGACTTCAACCCTCTTGCGGAGGAATGGTGCGATGGCTCGCCTTTCGTCTCCCATCGAAAAGCTGAAGAACCGCTATAAGGTCGTGGTTATCGGCTCCGGCTATGGAGCAGCCATTATGGCCTCGCGTCTTGCGCGGGCGGGACAGAGCGTATGCATCCTCGAGAGAGGGAAAGAGCTGCAGCCGGGTGAGTACCCGAACACCGAAACCGAGGCCGTGGAGGAATTTCAGGTCGACCTGCCCGAAAAGCACATCGGCCGGGCTACCGGGCTATACGATTTGCGAGTAAATTCCGACGTCAATGTATTCCTCGGGTGCGGACTCGGCGGGACGTCGCTCGTGAATGCCAACGTGGCGCTGCGGGCCGAACCGCGAGTCTTCGACAGTCCGGCATGGCCCAGCGAACTCAGAAATAAAACCTCTCCCGATCCGGCACTCGATCTGGACCATTCCACTCCGCTTGAACCTTATTACGCTTATGCCGAGCAAATGCTCAAGCCTGCGCCAGTTCCTTCCACGGCGCCACCTCTCCCAAAGTTGAAAGCACTCGAAAAATCCGCCCGGCATCTCCACGCAATGTTCTACCGCCCGCCCATCAATGTGAATTTTGAGATCGACGGGCCGAATCACGTGGGAGTTGAGCAGAAGCCCTGCACCTGCTGCGGCGATTGTGTCAGCGGATGTAACTACGGTGCGAAGAATACCCTCATCATGAATTACTTGCCCGACGCTAGGAATCACGGCGCCGAAATTTTCACCCAGGTCTCCGTTCGCTGGGTCCAAAGGGGAGATGCCGGATGGCTCGTCCAATGCCAGTTGCTGGAGGAGGGCCGAGAGCTTTTCAACGCACCGCCTCTTACCATCAGCGCCGACATTGTCGTGATCGCGGCAGGGACGCTTGGTTCGACTGAAATCTTGCTCCGCTCTGCTCAGAATGGGTTGGCTCTCTCAAGCCGGCTCGGTTTCAACTTCACGGGCAATGGCGACGTATTGGGGTTTGGATATGACACGGATGACCAAATTAACGGGATTGGGTGGGGGCATCGCTCTCCCGGCGAGATTCCACCTGTGGGCCCGTGCATTACAGGCATCATTGACCTTCGACACATGCCCAATCTGACCGACGGGATGGTTGTCGAGGAAGGTTCCATTCCTGGCGCACTTGGTGCGGCTTTGCCGGAGGTCTTCGCCGTAACCGCGGGGTTAGTGGGAAAAATCCTGGAACCGAATCCGCAGGCAGACGCCAGGTTGGTGGCGCGGGCAGTCGAAAGCATCATTCGAGGCCCTTACCATGGGGCGATCAACAACACCCAGACCTATTTGGTCATGACGCACGATAACGGCGCTGGTCGCCTGGTTTTGGAGGATGACAGAGTCCGAATCGAGTGGCCCGGGGTAGGCGGGCAGGCGATTTTCCAGCGCGTGAACTCGATTCTTGAGGAGGCCACCAAGCCGCTGGGCGGAATTTTTGTAAAGAATCCAATCTGGAGCGAGCTATTCCGGCACAACTTGATCACGGTGCATCCACTCGGCGGATGTGTGATGGCAGATGACGCAGAGGGGGGTGTCGTGGATCACAAAGGGCGGGTCTTCTCTGGTCCGAATGGAACGAAGACGTATCCCGGTCTCTACGTAAGCGACGGTTCCGTTGTGCCCTGTCCGCTGGGGGTCAACCCACTGTTGACCATTTCGGCCCTGGCGGAACGTTGCGCTGCCCTGCTTTGCAAAGACTATGGATGGGAGATCGACTATACATTGCCCTCGGCCCCCGCAGAGGTTGCCGTCGCCGCTCAGCCGGGAATCCAGTTCACGGAGACTATGAAGGGATTCTTCTCGGCAAAGGTGAAGGACGACTACGAACGCGGCGCCGCTCAAGGCAAGGTCGACAATTCAACCTTCCAGTTCACTTTGACCATCGTTTCCGAGGATGTGGAGAAAATGCTC
>DASQID010000395.1:0-4321 GCA_035631775.1 Acidobacteriota bacterium | reverse complement strand
AATCTGAGAGTGGCTGTAGGACAGCTGAATCGGGATCTCGTTCAGATCGGCCGGCGCGCGCAGTGCATCGAGAATATCCTCCTTCGTGCGCCTCTCGAAGGAAAGCTGTTCCTTCGGCGCATAGTAACCTTTGCGATAGCTGACATTCACCGATGGCCGAACGACCTCTAGCCGAATTCCATGAAAGCTCCCGTCATATTTGCTGTTAGGAGCCACATAGGAAAGGACATAGTGGCAGGACTGTTGGGTCACTGCGGCCTTCAGCCCCGCGTGAAGGTCGTTGTTGTCGAGAAAGGACAGCCCGCCGGTATCGGCGGCCAGTTGGACAAGCGGGGCCTCCATCGCCAGTTTGGTGAACGACTGAAGCATGAAACGGCCGGACTCAGCTTGAGGGGATCCGGTGGCGCGTTCCGCAGCCTGCCGGATTCCGGAGGTCAGTCCTCGCGCATTTAAGGTGCTCACCACGACTCCTGACCGAAGAGAGCTATCGACCAGGTCTTGGAGTTCGTAGCGAAAATCGTCCGACAGGAAGCCACCAGAACTCAAAATCAACAACTTTCTTCCGACGATGTGTGTGAGGGAACGCACGTATTGCCGGAGCTGCATGAGCAGTAGGCGGGTGTTGTAGCGCGCGTCGTTGTACTGGTTTCTTGCCGCAAATCTCAACATCGGCAGCATCGGATATGGGTCGCACTGGGCCATATCGGCCATCGCCACCTGTACGGAGACACCGTCTTCACGTTCCAGAGCGATGTTCTGTGCCTGCAAGTCGGTCAGGGTCGGACAGCTGGAACGATGGGGATTTATTCGAATTGCCTTTCTTTCAATTTCGGCCAGGTGCTTGTTCATTAGGGCCGTATCGGACGTGAACTCGGAAGCAACCTGTCCCGAGACGGAGGAGATCGACACACGATCGTCCGACGAGAGATCCTCGGCGACATACTTCCTCATAGCCTCGATGGACGAGTGAATGAGCTGAGGCTCAGCCACGGTCAGATCGTCGACGACCAGGCTGATAAAGCGGGATAGATGCGGGGCGCCTGGTTCGCGAGCAGTCGAAGGTTCGTTTACCGCCGGCCGGGCCGGAATCTGTGTCCGCTGCGGAGCCTCGTAGCACTCGAGTGCAAAGGTCTGCAGGGGCTGACGCTTTCCATCTTCGAAGAGTCTGAATTCCTCAGCCGAGAGATCCCTGACTGGTCTTTTTTGTCCGTCAGTTACCGTGGCGTGGACGACAACCACATTGACAGGGATGCGAATAGCGAACTCCCGCTGCTGCTGTCCTCCCTTCTTTTCCATTTGGGGTTTCTTTAGGTCTTGAGCGAATACACGATGGAGGGAGATGGTGGTTCCAAGCAGGGCAGCGAAGAGAACTGTCGTCACTCTCCACGGTAACATGTCTTCGGGCTCCAGGATATAAGATGCTATACCTCCAGCACACTGTTCAGGTAATGAATTCCTGAACACGATCATGGCGAACCGTCGTCAATGCGTGGATACGCCATTTGATGTCGACGCAACGAAGGAGCGGATGTTAGAATCGGGCTCGTTTAAGCCCGTCCCATCTCGATCCGGCAGGCTGCAGTCCTGAGCAAACCCGTCCATGAACTGCCGGCACCGAACGACCGTGGTGTGATTCCCTACCTCGCCTCGCTCCCGCTCGGTTCTTTCGTGCCCGGCAACTACGATCTGGAAGTGCTCTTGCGGCAAGGGACGAATACCGCCAAAGGACGGGTCGCCTTCACGATTCAGTAAGACCACCTTCCTTTGAACCACGTCGTGAGTTCGGGAGTCCGCTTCAAAAATTGCGGATTGAGGGTTGCGGAGTAGAAAGAACGGAGACAGGCACTGAATGTCCGCTGAGGCTTGCCGCACCGATCATCCAGTGGAAGTCCGGTGCCTGTCCCAGTCCTTCTCTACTCCTTGAGAAGGTCTTTGAACCACTCGATCGGGAAGAGTGCTCCTGCTTTCAGGGGATCGAGCTTCACGCCCAGCAGCTCCGCTGCGTGTGCGAGGACGGGGTCCCGAAAAGCCGCGAGATCCTGTGCTGTTGGCAGCAGAATCTCGTCCGGTGTGACTCCCACCCGCTCCAGGCTCTTGCCGTCGGGCATAACTGCGTCCGCCTCGCTGATGCTGGCGGCGAAAGGACTTTCGCCGAGGTCGAAGCGGTGGAGTGTAGCCTTCATGGTTGTTCCGGTTGTAAGGTCGCCGATCACTCTGCCCCGCTTCTCGAGCTGAACCAGGCGGGCGAACAGTTCTCCGGTGCCTCCAGTCATGCTGTCCACAAGAACCACAAGGTCTCCCTTAAATCCGTTGTCTCCACGGCTGCGCGCTGTGAGTGACTTGTGTTCCCTGCGCCCCTTGTAGTCGCAGATCTTCTTATCCTGATCAAAAAAGAAGCCGGCGAACCATTCGAGAATCTCTTCCCTGCCGCCGATGTGATAGCGCAGATCCACGATCAACATCTTCTTTTTTTTCACTGATCCAAGGAGCCCGTTTAGCGTTGTCTCGTCTATGTCAAGGTGCGGGCATTGCCATACGGTCAGGTCGTCCCCTACATCCTGGAAGCGGTGCCTGCGCCAGCGAGCCTCGTCCACAACCCAGTTGATGAGGTTGCGAGTGTCGATCCGGCCATTGGATGAAGTCTCATACATCAGGACCTGCTGGTTTTGCGTCACTTTGGGGAGAGTATCCAGCTCCCGCTGGTTGCCGTCCGGGCTCTGAATCATAAGATGAGGTGTTGTTCCCGGCCTCATCACATAATTGATGAGGCTGAGCTTCCACATGATCGTGCGGTTCATGGGGTATCCGTTCACCCTGAGAACCTCATCGCCTACCCTTAATCCTTTCTTCTCCGCATCGCTGAACGGCCGCACCGCAACCACGAAGCAGCGATTTCCGACGATCTGCATCTGCCAGCCGTAGTCGATGCGCGCCGGACGCGGCGGGGGTACGAAGAATGTGTGCATGTCGTTGAGATCGAGCAGAGGCTGGCCAACGACTCCGTAGACCTGGCCGAGAGACTGTACCTGGCCGATTTTCTCTTCAGCGGCCTTGAACTTCGCCTCCAGGTCCACACCATGGAAGGCAGGATCGTAGTAATTCTTCGGAACCTCCTTTTTGAGAATCTTGATCATTTCCTTTCCGGTGCTGATGTCGATTTTCCTGAGTCCGGATAATGACTGTGTGTGGCCGGAAATCAGCATGCTTGCGGCCAGGGTAATTGTTGCTGCGAAGACAAAAGCACATTTGAGTGCGCCAGATCTCTCGGGATTCATTGCGGGTCCTCCTGGATACTCGATGAGAAGTCGCAGAGTCATATGTGTGAGTTTGGATCCTTCATATCCTTGGAGGTGTCCGACAATCCAAGGATTCAAAACTTCGGCGGAACGACGCTGCCCGGGCGTTTTTCAGCCGGCGTGCTTCGCTCCGGGTTGACTTCATCCTTCCGGTTCTTCTCGTTATCCTCCAGACGGGCAAACACCGCTCGTGCCCGCGCCGCGTCCTCTGGCCGATTGGCCCGCTGATAAGCCTGCGCAAGGGTGTAAAACACGGGAGCCGAATTCGGAGCAAGAGAGCCGGCCTTCTCCAACAAGGCAATTGCGTGGGGAAGGTCGTTCAGATACATGTAAACCCGGCCTTGGGCATAATATCCCGCGAAGTAGCCTTGATCGATCATCACAGCCCTCGTCGCGTACTCCAGGGCTTCATCGAATCGCCTTATGGAAATATCGGCGAGTGCGACCTGGAGGAGTGCCGGCAAGTGCTTGGGATCTCTTTCGAGCTCCCTCTTGAATCGGGTGATCGCGCGCTCGTTCTCCCCTTGCGCGACAAGTGCGGTGCCCAGGGCGTAGGAGACGTTCGGTTTTCCGCGATAGGTTTCCGCCAGTTTCTCGTAGAGCTGGAGAGACTCGGAATTCTTGTGTTCGTATCCAAGAAAGGCTGCCTTGCCGAATTGCCGCACCATCTCCCTTTGTTCGGGCGTAAGGCCCTCAGGCGGCTCCGGAATGCGGAGCACCGCCATTCCCATCGCATCGAGTACCGTCGGCGACTCAAGATGCTCCAGAGTGAAGATTTCCAGGATCTTCAAAGCCGCCTCAAATTGGAGGCCACGGATGAGCAACAGGGCTTCGTGATAGCGTACGACTCGCGCCAGTTCCTGGTTGCCGCCTAGGCCAAGCTCGCGCGCTTTTGCGAGGTTCTGCAGCGAGGACACTAGCTTCTTGTTCCGATACTCGCACAGGCCGATCATGGCCCAGCCTTGGCCGATCTTGGGCTGCAGCACAACATATTTGGCAAATGCACTCTCAGCATCGCGAAACTG
>DASQID010000394.1:0-16970 GCA_035631775.1 Acidobacteriota bacterium | reverse complement strand
CAGCCGGTTCATGCCCGCTCCGATCTGAGCTCTCATATTCGAGACGTTGCCCAGAGCGGTCTTGAGGGTGGTGAGAGATGTGGCAGCGGCTCCCTGGGTTGTCAGGTCCACCGTTGTGAGGTTTGATCCGCCCAGACTGGTGACCGTATTTCCACCGGCAACCGTAATCGCAGTGACGGTAACGGCGATGGAGCTCACGTTCGTGGTATCACCCACGAACACGCTCAGGGAACCACCGAGGGCGTTATTCCCGGTCTGGAATAGTTTGACGCCATTGAAGTTGGTCTGTGAGGCGATGCGCGCGATTTCGGCCTGTATCGATGTGAACTCGGCGTTCAAGGATGCGCGGCCGGTGGAATCCGTGGTGCCGGTGGAGGCTTCTTCTGACAGCGTCACAGCGCGGGTCAAGAGGTTTGACATCTCGGAGAGGGCGCCGTCCGCGATCTGTAAAACACCGATGCCGTCGTTCGCGTTGCGGACGGCCTGATCCAAGGCGCGGACGTTGGCTCGCAGGCTGTCTGCAATCTGCAATCCCGCGGCATCATCGGCGCCGGAGTTAATGCGCTTACCGGAAGACAGGCGCAGCAAGGTGCGGGATAGGCTGACGTTGTTGATGTTGAGCTGGCCCTGAGCATTCAGTCCAGCGATGTTATTAAGGATACTGAATGAACCCATGAGGAACTTCCTCCATGAAGTGATAGTTGTTACTTTCCCTGCAACAACCAGATCACGGCTCTGGCAGCCTCGGCGAGGGGATCGGCTCGGCGGCTAGAAAATCCGCAATATCGAATCTTCTTTTGGGTTTCAACCACCCTTATCGGCGCAACAAGGGATCCGATTAGCGGAAAAATGCAGGCGGCCGAAAAAGGCTCCGGCAGGAGGAAGCAGGTGAAGCTTGGGGGATTTCAGAAAGTCAGCGCGATGGGCCGCGCAAGGAAGGCCGGATGTGATGTGGCGATGAGGTAATCGATCAGTCTCGAAAGCTGATCAGGGCGCAGGCGAATGCGGAGACGGGCTCCCCGGAACGGGGAACCCGTGCTCCCGCCGCCATTAAAGTGCTTGCCGGGGTGCGCCCCGATTACTGCTTGAGCAGATTCAGAATCAACTGTGAGTTTCCGTTGGCCTGCGCCAGGGCGGCAATTCCGGACTGTGCCAGGATTTGGTACTTGGTCAGGTTGGCGACCTCCTCGGCAACATTTGCATCTCGGATCGTCGATTCCGCGGCCTGAGTGTTCTGCGCCATCGATTGCATGATGGCGACGGCAGACTGCAGCCGGTTCATTCCGGCCCCGATCTCGGCCCTCATGGTACTGACGTTGCCCAAGGCATTCTTGATCGTCGTGAGTGCGGTGGCTGCCGTGGCCGCAGTCGAAAGATTCACGGTGGTGAGGTCATATACCGGACCTCCCGGCAGACCTCCTAGATTGGTGACAGTCAGCTCCGTCCCGCTCGTGCCCGTGGTGATTGTCCTGATGGTCACGGCAATCGAACTCAAAGCCGATGTATCACCCACAAACACGTGCATCGAGCCGTTGGCCCCCGCGGCAGTGAAAATCTGCATGCCGTTGAAGTTGGTCTGCTCGGCAATACGCGCGATTTCACTCTGAATCTGAATGAATTCGGCGTGAAGGGATGCGCGCCCGGTTGAATCTATGGTCCCCGTGGCGGCTTCTTCTGCGAGTTGGACGCCCCGCGTTAGGATATTGCTGATTTGCTGCAGGGCGCCATCGGCTATCTGTGCCACGCCGATGCCATCATTGGCATTGCGCACAGCCTGATTCAGAGCGCTAACGTTGGCACGCAAGCTGTCGGCGATCTGCAGACCCGCAGCATCATCTGCACCGGAGTTGACGCGCTTCCCCGAAGAGAGACGAAGCAACGTCCGGGAGAGATTGACGTTATTTTGGGTTAATTGGTTCTGAGCGTAAATGCCCGAGATGTTATTTAGGATACTGAATGCGCCCATGTGCGAATTCCTCCTTGAATCCGACGCGGTTTATGTGTGTCCACCGGGGATCGCAGCCATTATCCGTGGCTCGTTGTCCCAGGTTGGTTTTTACTCCCGGGTTGCTATATCGACAGACGCTCGATCAAGTTTAGAGGAATTTCTTCGCATGCGCGATTCCTTGGCGGCGGGACGTCTTCGCGGCGGCCTTTTATGAGCCACAGCCGGGCGCGAAGAGATGTCTCGGAAAACTGAGTCTGGGACAGGCGTGCTGAAAACAGAGGGTCGGAGGCGGTTCGTGTCATCAGCCGGCTAAAATAACGGGCGAGTCTCCCCCCTTTCAAGGAGACTCGCCCTTTTGCCCGCCACGGGTCGGGTGGGGGATTATCCGGAAACTTTGGATAACAAGAGCATGGCATGACCGGGCGAAGCGACCACTGACCCCGTGCCTGGGCCGGATTGTGTCAGGACACCTGGCAGCGCGGCGGCAACAATTGCTGTGGCCGGGGCCAAAGTAATGGCGTCGAGCCTAAGTGAATAGATGCCGCTGAGGGTTGACTGACCGGGACAGGTTTGGTTGGAGCGGGTGGCGCCATCGGCGCTCAGCCCTGCAATACCCTTGAGGTTGTTGGAAGGTCCCATAATTGAATTCCTCCCTGAATTCGAATTGGGATGAATCGAACGTTCAGTCCGACAGCGTTCATGTGGGCATCCATGCCCGACGCTCCCGGCTACCGCGACTCGAAAAATCGGAGCGCGGCACAACCTGGCAGGTTGCGAACAGCGCCGGCTATTAGCCGACTCGCCGCCAGATCACGCCGTCCATATCGTCGATATGCCGTCGTGGGTTTAACCGAAATTCACGCCGCCCGGGATTTCCATCATGTTGCGGTCCGCCGCCATCCTGGCCCCATCGGCCCAATTCTCTGGCACCCGATTTGCATTTGTTTAGCCGGACGCTATCGCAAGGTAGCGGCGACGGAAAGGGAACATTCATGACCAGATTCTTTGTCAATGAGAGGGAGATACCCTCGCCGCCTTTGGGTTTCTCGTCGCTTGACGGAGTCCTAAAACATGTTGAAGACAATTATCTTCCTCCAGACAGCGTGGTCCGACAGATACATATCGATGGGCTCTCCGTGCTGCCGGGGGAAAGTCACGAAATTCCCCGCGATTTGCTCGAGGGGATCGAGAGGCGCGAGAGGGTCGATATTTCAACGGGGAGCCTCCGCGATGTGGCTTCGGACTCCCTGGCTGAGGCGGCCTCCTATCTGGAACGAATCGAGCTGATAATCCCTTCCCTTTCTTCGAGTTTTCAGGCTTTTCCCGGACCGGAGGCATTTGCAAATCTCAAGGAACTGTACTCGGGACTCTACTGGTTAACCCTCCTTCTGGATCGTCTGGAAAAGACTTTCAAGATGTCTTTTTGCGAAATTGCGATTCAAGGGATTCCATTTCGCGCTCATCAGCAATCGTTCATATCTGCTCTGCATCAGCTTGTCGGTTCTCAGGAAAAGGGGGATTTTTCGCTTGTGGCCGACATCCTCGAATATGAAATTCTCCCATTCCTGCCTATCTGGAGGGAGTTATTCAGCGGCATTGGCCAGAGAGTGGCGGCCGCTTCAACGACTTAGTCAAAGGCCTGTCAGATGACCGAATCGAGCGCCAAAACCTTGACGCTGATCGCTGAAGGGAGGTGTGCTGACCCACTCCCTCTACGTGACGGGACGGCCAAACCTATCACGGGATCGTCCAAGCCACACCTCTGGATTCGAACGGCTGCCGGACCATCTATTGGATATGGTCATCTGAAACGCTCTCTTGTCCTGGCCAAGCGGCTGGAAGGATCCGTGCAGCCCGTGTTCCTTCTTGACAGCTCTGATGTTGGATCACGGTCTCAAGTTGCGGCTCAAGGCTGGAGGATCGAGCCTTTCAAGCCCATCAGACTCTGGTCAAGGCTACCCCTTCCGGACGGCGTTCTGATCGACACACGAGAGACAACTGGATTGGTCCAGCTCGTGGAGGGTGCCCGGGCACGGGAGATACCGGTGCTCAGCATCCATGATCTTGGGCTCAACCCTCTGCCTTCAGATGTGGTGATCGATGGAAGCATCCTGCCCTCGTCCGAGGGATTCTGTCACAGCGATGCGAGCCTCTACACAGGCACAAGCTACCTTGTGTTGGAACCGGTTTATGCGTTTCTGCATGAGCAGCCCCGACGCATCTCAGCAAGGATTGAATCGCTTGTTGTAAATCTGGGTGGTGGTGATTCAGGCGGTTGCTTTGTCAAGGTTCTTGAGGGGCTGCGTCTTTGGGGCCGCGACATAGAGGTTGTCGGCGTTCCTGGATTTGCCTGCTGGGGGCAAAGCGAATTGGCACGGAGCGACTGGGGATCGGTGCACTTCCGCTGGGCAACGCCGGATGAGTCCTTGGCACACTTGCTGTTTCGCGCGGATCTTGCCGTGACTGCCGGTGGATTGGCAGCCTTTGAGGCTCTCTGTGCCGGCACGCCGGCTATGGCGCTATCGGTCGATAAGCATCAGCATATCACCGTCCAAACCCTCGCCAGATCGGGTGCATGTGCTGCCCTGGGGTTCATGAATGACTTCAAACCTGTTCAATTGCCGGAGTTGATTTCCAAAATTGATGCGGATCGAGCAAAGCGCGGCAAAATGTCGCGCAGCGGTCGCCGGATCGTGGATGGCCTCGGTGCAGAGAGGGTCTCGCACATAATTCAGCAGTGTGTCTTTAAGCACTCCGGCACTGGTCGCGCTGGGAAAAGCGAATGATACAAGCACTGGTTTTTGATTTGGACGACACTCTCTTTTTGGAGAGCGATTTCGTGACGAGTGGTTATCGTGCGGTTGCACGCCAGGTGGCGAAGCAGTATGGCTGCTGCCTCCGCGATGTATTTCAAACTATGATGTCGGTATTGGCAACACATGGGCGCGAGTTCGTGTTCCCCATCATAATCCGCAGGTTTCTCGGCGACAGGATAGCGCTTTCAGAGCTCGTGGATATCTACCGCGGGCACACGCCGCGGATTCGCCTCTTCCCCGGATACGGCGACCTGCTCAAGAAACTGGGCAAGACGTACAAACTTGGAATAATTACCGATGGCCTGCCTGAAGTGCAGAAGCGGAAGGTGCATTCGCTGGGCCTCGAGCATAAGGTCGATCGGATCATTTACACATGGGAGTATGGCATCGAGAAGCGCAAGCCGCATCCGCAGTCGTTCACGCTGATGATGGATTACCTCAAGACCCAACCACGTACCACACTGTACGTCGGGGACAATCCGGAGAAGGACTGCCAGGGCGCGCACGCAGCCGGAATGAGATGTGCTCAGGTGGTGGCCCCTTCAGTGGTCGAACGCAAGTCCGAACCCTCTTCTGCCGATAAGGCCGATTATGTACTGGACTCTTTGTTCCAATTGCCGCGAATTCTGCAAGCCACGGAAGCAATATGAGACAAGAAGGCATTCTGATTGACGGCAAGGTAGTCGGCAGCTCCAGGGTATTCGTAATTGCGGAAATAGGCATCAACCACAACGGCAGCCTGAACCAGGCCCGCAGGCTGATCGATGCCGCGGCCGAGTGCGGCGCCGACGCGGTCAAGTTTCAGACCTTCCGTGCCGACAGGTTGATGATTCCTTCGGGAGACCGGCTTGCGCAGCAAGGGGACGACGGGGAAACTGCCTTCCAGATGTTCCGACGGCTGGAGCTCAGTTGGGACGATCACGAGCAGCTGAAGAAGCACGCCGATGAACACGGCGTTGCGTTCTTTTCCACTCCTTTTGACGAAGAGAGCGCCGACTTCCTGGATCAACTCGGCGTGGCGGCATTCAAGATAGCCTCGGCCGATATCAACCACTTCCCGCTGCTCAATCACGTGGGAGCAAAAGGGAAGCCGGTGCTGCTGTCCACGGGGATGTCTTACCTGAACGAGGTCGCGGATGCAGTATGGGCGCTGAAATCAGCAGGCGCGGAGGACATCCTGCTGCTGCACTGCGTGTCAGCCTATCCGGCGCCGCCGGAATCGTTGAATCTCAGAGCCATTCAGACTCTGCGCGACTATTTTGACCTGCCGGTGGGTTTTTCCGATCACACCGAGGGGATACTGCTGCCGCCCATCGCGGTGGCGCTGGGCGCCGGGGTCATAGAGAAGCACTTCACGCTGGACAAAGGGGCGGAGGGGCCCGATCACAAGCTCAGCCTGAATCCGGAAGAGCTGAGACTGATGATTCGAAATCTGCGGGACATCGAAAAGAGTCTCGGCGATGGAAGAAAGCGTCCTGCAACTGTGGAGGAGGAGAACCGCCTTCTCAGTCGAAGGAGCATAGTTGCCGCGGTCGATATCCGGTCAGGCGAAAGCATCTCGCCCTGGATGCTGACTTTCAAGAGGCCCGGGAGCGGGCTTGAGCCACGGCATCTGCAGAAGCTGGTGGGGATGAAGGCGCGCCGAAACATCAGTAAGGACACGATTCTGAAGTGGGAGGACTTGATGCCCTCGGTCTCGCCGGCAAGCGCGTTCGAGAATCGCTCCGCCGGGTGCGATCCGAGTCCAGTGCTACAAACGGTTACTGGGGAAAAACATCATGCATGAGATGAACGTTCTGATCACTGCGGCCAGCCGGCGGGTTCCGCTCATCCTATCCTTTGTGCAGGCGCTCAAACGATTGGGCATCAGAGGCAACGTTGTGACGACCGATATGGACCGGCTCAGTCCGGGGCTGTACTTCAGCGACCGTCACTACATCGTGCCCCTGACAACGGATCCGCGTTACATATCGATAATCCGATCCGTCTGTTTCAAGGAGCGTGTTCGCCTCCTCATACCCACCATCGACGACGAACTGCCCATCTTCGGCAGCCATGCAGAGAGTTTCCTTGCCACGGGTGTGAGAGTTGCCATCTCGAGCCACGATACCTGCACAATCTGCAACGATAAGTATCTCACCGCCCAGTTTCTATCGGAACATGCAATACCCTGTGCCCGCACATGGACGCCGGAGCAACTCGACATTCCCAACCTGACCTATCCGCTGTTTCTCAAGCCGCGATCAGGCAGGGGGAGCGTCGGCGCGCATCCGGTCGACAACGAGAGGCAGCTTCGCTACTTCCTCGATGAAGTACCCGACCCCGTCGTCCAAGAGTACCTTCCAGGACGAGAGTTCACTATTGATCTGCTGGCCGACTTCAACTCCAAGGTCATCAGCGCCGTTCCCCGCGAGCGGCTTGTGATCCGGTCCGGCGTGACCGACCGGGGCCAGACACTAAACCATCCGGGAATGATTCAGTTGGCTGTGCGGGTGGCGGAGGCCTTGCAGATCCGAGGCCCTGCAAACGTCCAGGTGAAATTGAAGGACGACCAGCCGACGGTCTTTGAGATCAATCCCCGCTTCTCGGGGGGCATTCCGCTGACCATCGCTTCCGGCGCCGACTTTCCGGCCTGGCTCATCGAACTGCGCTGCGGCCGACGGGTCCGTCCGTGTCTCGGCAAGTTTACCGATGGCTTGATGATGTCATGCTACGAGTCCGCGATATTCCTGCCCGACGAGGCAGCCAATGCTATGCGGCCACTGGCAGCTCAATTGTGAGGTCCCTGAATTCCCGAATCACTACAAGGAAACGTGAGATCTCCCTCAACCATTGGAGGGCATGAAATGAAGACGGTGATACTGGCGGGAGGGAAGGGAACGCGTCTGGTACCTTATACCACAATTTTCCCAAAGCCTCTGGTGCCTATCGGCGAGCAGCCGATTCTGGAAATCATCATACGCCAGCTTGTCCGGCAGGGCTTCTGCAACATTGTGATTTCGGTGGGACATCTGGGGGAGTTGATCGAGGCGTATTTTCAGAACGGACACCGGAGCATTCCGGGCCTGAATCTGAACTACTTTCGCGAATCGAATCCGCTCGGCACAGCGGGTCCTCTCTCCCTCATCCCGGAACTCACATCCACTTTTCTGGTGATGAATGGAGACGTTCTTACCACGCTGGATTACCGAGAACTGGTCAAGTTCCACCGCAGTCGTGGGGCCGCATTGACCGTGGCCATGCATCGGAAAGATGTCAAGGTGGATCTGGGAGTGCTGGAAACCAATGAGATCGGGGACTTGACGGCCTACCGCGAGAAGCCGCTCTTCAGCTTTGATGTGAGCATGGGGGTCTATGTGTATGAGCCTCGAGTGCTGCAGTACATACCGAAAGGCCAGTATCTGGATTTTCCGGACCTGGTGACCTGTTTGCTGGACAACGGTGAGAGAGTCGCAGGCTTTCAGTCCCGGGACTACTGGCTCGACATCGGACGACGGGAGGACTATGAGCTCGCCCAACAGGAGTTTAGCTCCCGGGCTGCCGAGTTCCAGCTCAGTTGAGTGGCGCGTTCCGCTTTCAGCCCTGGAATGCAGCGAGGAGGAGGTGCGGGCGATCTCGCGGGTCGTGCGCTCGGGCTGGTGGACCAAGGGTCCGGTCACCCGTCGGATGGAGCAGGAGTTTGCGGACTTCCTTGGTGTCGATCATGTTGTAGCAGTGTCAAACGGGACAGCGGCGTTACATCTCGCGTTTCTGGCACTGGGGCTGGCTCCGGGCGAAGAAGTGTTGACGCCCTCACTGAACTTCGTGGCTGCGGCGAACATGATCCTGCACACGGGAGGTGTCCCGCGCTTTGTCGATGTAGCCTCGCCTGAGACCCCGCTTGTCTGCACCAGCAGTCTGGAGAGAGCTCTTGGCCCGCGGACACGTGGGATCTGTGTGATGCACTATGCGGGCTATCCCTGTGAGATGGATGCCATCATGGAGTTTGCCCGTAAACACGGGCTCTGGGTGGTCGAGGACGCCGCCCACGCGCCGGGAGCCTGCTGGAAGGGCATTCCCTGCGGAACCTGGGGTGATGTCGGTTGCTTCAGCCTGTTTGGGAACAAGAATCTCACCTGCGGCGAAGGTGGGCTGCTTGTGACACGCAGAGCCGATCTCGCCGCAAAGGTTCGGTCCCTGCATTCACACGGTATGGACTCGCTCACGTGGGATCGGTTTCGAGGCCATCAGTTTTCTTACGATGTGGCGGAGCCCGGCTTTAACTACCGCATGGACGATCTGCGTGCATCGCTGGCGCGGGTTCAGCTGCACTCTCTCGAGAGAGCAAATCATCTGCGTGCCGAACGGGCGCAGTGGTACCGGGAACTGCTGGGCGGCGACCCGCGCTGGTCCCTTCCGTTCGCCGGCCATGAAGGCCTCTCCGCGTGTCACCTCTTCGTCCTGGTGCTTGCGGAGGACACACCGAGAAGCCGATTGATGAGCTTGCTGAAAGACCGCGGCATTCAGACCAGCATTCACTATCCGCCCGTTCACAAATTCAAATTCTATCGCAATCTCCTGCCGGCACAGACCGGCCTGGAAGTCACGGAGGATCTTGGCCGGAGACTGGTGAGCCTGCCCCTTTACCCGGGCCTGTCGCATTCGCAGGTAAGACTGGTGACCGAATCCCTCCGCGACGCCATCGATCTGGTACAGGCAGAGACCTGAGGATTTTGTGGCGGGATTGATGGGCCCGTGAAGTCTGAATTCGATTGTGCGGAGACTCTAAATTGAGGCCTACTCTCGCATTTCTTCAAGCCCGGATGGGAAGTACCCGACTCCCCGGTAAAGTGCTACTTCGCATCCGGGGACAGTCGATTTTGGAACGGTCTGTCCGGCGGCTCAGGGGAGCAGGATCCATCCAGCAAGTGGTCGTTCTTACCACAACCCTTGCCGAAGACGATCAGGTTGTGGAGGAGGCCCTGAGACTTGGAGCATGGATTCATCGGGGCCCTGAACAGGACGTCCTCAAGCGCTTCCAGCAGGCCTCCGAGAGATACCTGCCTGGCATTGTGGTCCGCGCTACGGGCGACAATCCCCTGATCGATATCGGATCCGTGGACAGGATTGTCCGCGCGATCCGGGGAAGCCACCTAGAATACTGTATGGAAAGCGGTTTGCCGGTCGGCGCGGCTACGGAGGCAATCACTGCTGATGCACTGGCAAGAGTCGATCGGATCGCGGTCGAGCCGCACCACCGCGAGCACGTTACTCTATATGTCAAAGATCACCCCGATGAGTTCCGAATGGCTCTTCTCTCGCCTCCGGATTGCCTGTGCCGCCCCGACATGAGGATCACGGTGGACACCCCGGAGGACTTCATCGCAGTCGAGGACCTGATTGAAAGCTTGCCGGAGCAAGCCAGGCCATTGCCGCTTCGGGCCTATCTCGAAGTAGTGCCGGGATGATCTCCCTGATGGCAATGTTAACGAACTCGTGTCTGTTTGACGATATATCCCCAGGATTCAGGCAGGGACGACAGTATGATCGTACTCACCAAAATCAATGATGCTCCCATCGCTGTGAATTCAGACCTGATCGAGTTTATCGAGGAGACGCCGGACACGATCATCACCATGACTAACAGCGATAAGGTCGTGGTCCGGGAGGCCATGTCTGAGATCATAGAAAAGGTCGTTCACTATCGCCGCCTCATCGCGACATTGGTCGAGGCGGAATCAGAACGCCCGTTGCGGAGAGTTTGAGGTGGCTTCAGTCAGATCCGGCCAAGGTGAGGAGTGGAGATGGATTTAGCGACAATAGTCGGCCTCCTTCTGGCAATCGGCGCGATTCTCGGCGGACAAGCGCTGGAGGGCGGCAAGATCGGGTCCATTATGCAGTCGACGGCCGCCATCATTGTCTTGGGCGGGACGTTCGGGGCATGTATGGTCCAGTTTCCACTTCCTATCGTTATTGCGAGTCTGAAGGGTGTGGTGAAGGCGTTCCTGCAGCCCAAAATCGATCATAAGCAGGTTATTGCCGAAATTATCCGTTGCGCCAACAAGGCGCGCAAGGAAGGGATCATCTCCCTGGAGTCCGAGATCCAGCAGGCATCCGACCCGTTTTTGAAACGAGCCCTGACCATGGCTGTGGACGGCGTTGAGCCGAAGATGCTCCGGGAAACAATGGAACTGGAAATCTCAAACCTCGAGGAGGAATCGGCGCATCCGATCAAATTCTGGGAGGCTGCCGGCGGATACTCACCGACAATCGGAATCCTCGGGGCGGTACTGGGATTGATCCACGTCATGGAAAATCTGTCCGATCCGAGCAAGCTGGGCGGTGGGATCGCCGTGGCCTTTGTAGCCACAGTCTACGGAGTTGGACTTGCCAATCTCGTCTACCTCCCGATTTCCGGCAAGCTCAAGCTCAAGATCAAAGCTGAAATGGTGGCCAAGGAGATCATGCTGGTAGGCGTGATTTCGATTCTCGAAGGCGAGAACCCGCGCCTTATCGCCGATAAGCTCGCGAGTTTCCTGTCGCATAAGGATCAGGAGGAGAAGACCGAAGGCGCTGATTCCGGCCGCCGGCAGGCAGCCTAGGATCTTGGGGGTCCCGCGGCAAAGTGCAATCGCCATCCATGGACAGGTCCTCAGCCATTCGTCCGTCTGGAGAAAACTCGTGTCGCGCAAGAAGAAGCACGAAGAGCACGTCAACCACGAGCGATGGCTGGTTTCCTATGCTGACTTCATCACCCTTCTGTTTGCCTTCTTCACGACCATGTACGCCATATCCACCGTCGACGCCCAAAAAATGGGCAAGATGGTGATGTCCATGCGCGCGTCGTTTGACAGCGGTCTGTTCACGCCGGGAAGCGATCGGATGAGCCTCACACCGGGCTCCGGCGACTCACGGTCCACGGCCAAACAGGACTTGGTTCAAAACATCCGGGTTTCAAACGACACTTCAGCGGGGCTCACGAAAGGCGGAGCTGGAGGGAACGCCAAAGGTGGAGAGGCCCTGGGCAGGCTTAAGAGAAGCGTCGAGTCTCTCGTAGGCGCGGATGCGCTCAAGCGCAGGGTGCGAACACACCTGGACAGCCGCGGTCTTGTCATCAGCCTGGGCGAGATCGGATTCTTTGACTCGGGCTCCGACATCATCAAGCCGGAAGGACTGGCCTTGCTTGATACCATCGCAACCGGAATATCCTCGACCAGCAACCAGATTCGAGTGGAAGGCCACACCGATAATGTTCCCATACGCAACTCGAAATTCCCTTCGAACTGGGAGCTTTCGACCTCGCGCGCGACGGCTGTAGTGGCATACTTGATCGGAAAGTTCGGCTTCGAGCCGGACCGACTGTCGGCTGCAGGATATGCGGAGTATCGGCCTGCTGCAAGCAATGACACGGCCGAGGGACGTGCACGAAACCGGCGTGTCGACATCGTTGTTCTCAGTGCCACTTCTGCCCAGCAGGAACCACGCTAGCGTAATTCGGTTAAGGCAAACCACCGGCTCCAGCGGTGAGACTCGATAGGGTTCCGCCGTTCGGGCGTGATCATTCGAATGCAACCGGAGGACGAGCTCTGCGTGTGTGGTCGAGTCACGCACGGAAGCCGCGTAATTGATTTACGATCTACGATTGAAAGAATGTGTTTCAATCTACCTCTGAATTCCTTTCTTTAAATCGCCAATCGTAGATCGTAAGTCTCCGTCACCGTTCCCAGACGAAGGCGCCGAACTCCTTACGGACCCTGAAGCCCAGGCGGGTGTACCACTCGAAGGCCCGTCGGTTCTGCTTGGTCACGGTAAGACTGACGGTGTGATAGTTCCGGGCTTTGAAATAGGAAAGGCAGCCATGCATTAGGGCATTGCCCAACCCGCGTCCCTGGTGGGAAGGGGGAATCGCGACCTGGGGGATCATCGCGGCAGCCTGGGCAATTTGCGAGCTGATCAAGAAGCCGCAGCACGTACCGAGCTCATCGAGCACGACGAAGGAGGCCTCCGGCAAGAAGCTGCCGCAACCGGGATTCTCCATGAGGCTGCCCAGGTAGCTCTTGCATCCCTCCAGTGTCCGGTAATCCGCGCAGAGTTGAGCATCAGGCTGATCGCGGTAGCTGTTGAGGGTAGCCTCCGCTGCCAGCGGAAGGAAAGAAGGATTCCACGCGACGATCTTCTCTGGCCGCGGGCGCTTCGCCGGAAGTTGCCGGGAATCGAGATCCAGTTCAAGATAATAGCGCGGATGGCACTGAAACCCGTGACGTGTAAATGCCGCTGTCAAGCTCAGGTCGTTGAAGGGAATAATCTGAGCCTCAATGCGCCGTATGGCGGCGGTGTCCTTGAGGCATTCGATGGCAAGCGCGAGAATCTCGTCTGCTGCCTCCTGCGCGCCTTCGAACCTGGAAGTAAAGACGGTGCCGATGATGCCCTTTGAGTGGTGGGTCAGAAAGTAGGTATAGCCGACAGCGCATTGTTCGTTCAGCGCGACATATCCCGGCAATAACCTCTGTTCACTGAATGAAGCAAGAATCCGCCGAATGGGTGCATAGTCCCAGTTCAAGTCTGTCATCCAGCAACGTTCCTCTTCGTCCAGAAGAGCGGCCAGGTTGCCCGGCTCGACACAGCTTATCGGAGTGAACTTCAGGGTCGGCATATCACTTCATAGCAGTCGCTGCTCTGGTGGTTCCGGTTCACGGCATCGTGGATATTGCGCCACATCTCATGGGGAACGCTGAAAAAGGCGTCGACGACCTCAGGATCAAACTGAGTGCCGGAGCAATTTCTTATCTCCTCCAAGGCCGCCTCAAAGGACAAGGCTCTTCGATATGGTCGATTGCTTGTCATTGCATCCAGCGTATCAACCACGGCAAATATCCTGGCGCCGAGCGGGACATCCTTACCCCCGAGGCAGTTCGGGTAGCCTCTACCGTCCCATCTTTCCTGGTGACACAATACGATCTCGGCGGTCGTTGATAGGAACTTGATGTTCTGCAGAATCTCGAACCCGATCTTCGGGTGCTTCTTCATTTCTACCCACTCTTCAGGGGTCAGCTTGTCGGGTTTCAGCAGGATGGAGTCCGGCACCCCGATCTTGCCCACATCATGCAACAGCGCACCTCGTCCGGCCTGAATCAACTCCTCGCCGCCAAGTCCCAGTTGCTGTGCCAAAGTCAATGTGTATTCACGCACCCTCTGAGAGTGAGCCTGCGTCTCGTGCTCTCTGGCATCCAAGGCTGAGACCAACGCTTCCAGGGTGATCTTGTAACTTTCCTCGACTTCATGCAAGGCCCCATTCAACTCAAGAGTGCGCTCGCGGACCTTCTTTTCCAGCTCCTGTTGATAATAGCGATTCTCGATAAGTAGCTGGCGTCTTTCCAGCGCCCGCTCGACAGCCCGCCCGATCGTTGTCAGATCGAACGGCTTCGTAATGAAATCGCATGCCCCGGTCCGCAGCGAGTCGACCGCCGTGTTGATGTCCATCAATCCGGTGATCATGATGACCGCGGTCTCCGCATCGTGCTTCTTGACAAACCGGAGCAACTCGACGCCGGACATCCCCGGCATCATGACGTCGCTGATGACAAGTGAAAAACGCTGGCTCTTTATTTTGTTGAGTGCGTCGAAGGCGCTGTGGGAGGCTACACACTCTGTCTTTTCGTCGGTGAGATGCCTCACGAGCACCGAACGAACATTGGGCTCGTCATCGACAATCAGTAACCTGGTGCGTTCTCTGCTGACTTCCCTGGGACCTTGAGCGGCTAGGCGGGCTGGAGTAGACATTTCTTTCCCTCAATCTCACGGATCACGTTGAAGTGCTGCCGCCGCATGAGCTCCTGGACTTGGCTTTGGTCCTGCTGGTTTCTGATCGACGAGGGGTACTCGGATTTTGTCGACAAGATCACCTTTCCGTTACAGAACACCTGCGTCGTGATCCTTCTTCCGGTAAAGCCCAGGTTTTCGGTCTGGATGTGCAGTGACTTGCCCATGAATTCCAGGTTGTCGTTCAATCCCATCATTGGCGTTGCCGGTGCCAGCTGATCGGAGTTCAAGGGAGCATCGGTCTGGGAGCAGCTCAAGAGACGCTCCACTGTCAGGCGGATCTGCTGGGCAGCGACACAACTCACGTCTCTGAAATCAGGCACGGATAAGCGTTGCGCAGCTTTGCGCACAGCCGGATCGGCAAACACGAGACCACAGAAGCGAAGATCAACGTTTAGAAATCTCTTTGCAGCCGAATGAATGATTTCGGCGATGCGCTGGTCTTCCTCGGAGCTTGCCATGTTGACGACGATCAGCGGACGATAGCGGTCAACCATCGCGGCAACGTTCTCGGCCAACCGGGGATTCGTCGTGCAGATCAAGTCATAGAAGTCCATCATGGTTCGCGGCTTGGCACTTCCCACGCCTTCGCGAAACTGTCTCAACGCGGATGCAATGGCCTCGTCGGATCCGAACTTTCTTTGCACGCGTCTGAATATGGCACCCTTTATAAATGCGTACGCATTCTGAATCGAAGCGGGATCCGGCGAGGCTACAATGATCCCTTCGTCCGACATGTTGAAGAAGTCGAGGACGTTGTAGGAGGTCCCTGCACCCAGATCCACCAGAACGTACTGCGCATCGAGGTTCGAGATGAATTTGATGATCTTCTCTTTCTCTGATGAAGCCGGGTTGGCCATTCCAATGATGTCGGCTGCACAGCTCAAGAGGCGCAGGCCGGGGCGGGAGGTTGGCAGCAACACCTCCTCCACCGTGGCTCGATTTTCGAGAAGATCCAGGAGGGTATGGCTCGGACTCTTGATTCCCAGGAAGATGTGAAGGTTTGCGGATCCGAGATCGGCATCCACTACAATCACCGAGTTGCCCATCTCCGCGAGGACAACCCCCATAGATGCCGTCAGGAAACTCTTGCCAACACCCCCCTTGCCGCCTCCGATAGTCCAGAACTGTTGGCCGTCCAACTTCATATCCTACTTTCTTTATGGGGCTATTTCACTTATCGACCCTGGGGAATCAAACTTTACCAACTCACTGGCTAAGGGCTGGCGCAACATAACAGGTCCACTTTGGCGCGAGCGCCGGCCGCCGCGCCCCTTCGGCATGCGGGTCAAGCTAAGGATGATTTGTTGCCGCGTAGCGGCACGATGAGTGTAGCCGGGCCTCTTAAGGCCCGGACAGCAGCAGGAGAATGGATCCGTCGCGTCAGCGACGGTTGAATTCAAGCGTCGCTGACGCGACGCCTTTCTCCGTCCAATCGAACCCCGGTCTTGAAAGGCCGGGCTAAACTCAACCGGCCGCTACGCGGCCGGGAATCCCCTTAGTGCTCGATTTCATAAGTACGGAGACGTATTTCCGCCCGTTAGAGAAGTGCAAGTCGGCTCGGATTGGGGCTACAGCCAAACCTGCCGAGGCGCGGAGCGCGAGCCCTAAGGGTAGGAGGATTGGGCCGATTCGGGAGACGCTTCACGGAAGCGCCGCTACGGTCGGGTGGTGTCTGACTTTGGAGCCGGGCCGTGTGCAGCGGATACTAAGGCGGGAAGGCTTATCGGCTGTGCCTTCAGATTCGAATCCGAAAGTATACAGCGTCCGTAACTCGTTATAGATGCGGCGGGCAAGATCCTCCAGGTGCTCTCCATAATCGGCCGTGAAAAAGGCCTCCCCACAGGTTGCCTGGGTCAGTTCCTTGAGGGACGATTGGTTGATGGCTGGGGCAACGCCACTCCGGCCGTGTCCCAATTTGCTTGCGATGCTGATCACGAAGAACTCGACATTACCGGAGGAAAGAAGGTTTTTCAGCGGTCTCAACTTTCCGGCAGTGTCCATGTCGAGGGTGTCCATGAAGAGAACTATCACACGGCGCTTCTCGTTACGCTGGTTCATTTTCAGTATGCCCGCGACGAGCGCGGAGTAAAGGAATGATTCCACATTGCTCTTTTTTGTGTACATCCTCTGTATGGCCGACTTTGCCGAAAAACCGTCGGTCGTGAAATCCTGGGTGATGGAGAGTTCCTTTTCGTATGCCCCGACCCACATCGTCTGCTTTCCCATGTGCTTGTCGATCAGTTGATAGGCCAGGCTGCGGGATGCGGTGGCTCCGGAAATGACCAGAGTGGAGCCGCGATAGTCGTTCTCGGGGTTTTCGGGAAGCATCGAGAGATCGAAAATGATTCCGTAGACTGTTGGAACTTCCTCCTGAGCCATGAACTCGATCTCCCGAGGTTGATCGT
>DASQID010000393.1:0-8602 GCA_035631775.1 Acidobacteriota bacterium | reverse complement strand
TCCATGTTTCGCACGGCTGGCTGACGGACATCGAAAATGGCAACTTCACGCCCGGCATCTTTAAGCTCTTCACTTTGAGTGCAGTATACGGGTGCAAGTTCATGGAGCTTCTCTCGTTTTTCGGCATTCCGATTGGCGAATTGAGCCGTTATCACACGTCTCTTCGTGTCCCGAAAACCCATCTGCTCGAGAGTGCCGGCGATCTCGAGACTGGGAAAGTGGCCCTCCCTGTTGAGTTCAAACCCGACTTCCGGCTGGAGAGAACGAACTTGCTCGCACGGGTCGTGGAAAAATGGGATCAGATCCCCGTAGGTTTCTTGCAGCATCTTGACCTGCGCAAATCCGTGTACGGCTACATCGGGCTGGAGGACTACACGCTCTACCCGCTCATCCGGCCCGGTTCGCTCGTCCAGATTGACCCCGGCCAACGAAAGGTTAGCTCGGAGAGGTGGATGACGGAGTACGACCGCCCGATTTACTTCGTCGAGCTCCGGGAGGGCTACGTTTGCAGCTGGTGCGAAGTGGATCGCAGGCAATTGATCGTCATTCCTCATCCCCACGCCCATCGGGAGGTTCGCCGGTTCGATTATCCTTCGCAGGCGGAGATCGTGGGTCGGGTGACAGGAGTGGCGATGCGAATTGTCCCGGAGCGAGCTCAAGGAGTCGGTGTCACGGTTTCAAGCGATCCGGAATGAGGTCCACAGGAAGTCGGAAGCTACAGGCCATAGAGTTCCAGCGCCCGCGCAATGCGTGCAAGATCAAAGTGGTGAGTGCGGAGGATTTCGAGGTAGCCGAGCTTGTCCCCTAAGCACAGCCGATGGTCGGCCTGGAGCTTATATCCATGGCAGGTTCCGCAGATACATTCGAGGTTTTCCCGGCGGTCTAGGTTGCCAGCTCTTAGTCGTCGGATGAGCCTCGCCGGCACAATGTGGTCCACATGGCGCCGGACTCCGGCCTCCTTGAAATCCACTCCGCACGACTCTACCTCGCATTTTCCACGCAAGGCTGCGGTCCTCCGTCTCCTCCATCCCTTGCGAGATGGCCGCGGTCCCGGCCACCTCGGTTCTACCCGGCTCCAGCGTACGGGCCTTTCTTGGGTACTAAAGCGGGAGCCACAATAAACACATCGCCGGTGGCGATACGAGTTGTGGCCACGGTAAACGATCTTGAGCACTTCTGTTCGTCTGTCTCCGCAATATGGACAACGCATCGTGTCTCTCCTTTCTGTGGACACGTGGCCGCATCCGACGCTGAATGCTGCGGATTAGTGATTGGAATTCCCCGGGGAAGCGCGGCGTGCTGGTGAAAATGCAGCCGAATCACAACTTCGGGAGATGATGGAAGGTTGCGGCAGGAGCGCGATGGTCACTAGCCCGGAAGGTCTTCGGCAGGAATCCATGTCAAAATGCTATGACGTTGTTCCCTTAACCCGGCAGGGACAGTCGTTCTGACAGCGGCCCCATTGCGCGTGGTTCTTTGCCCAGTACTCTCGCAGTTCTGGAGACCACCTGGAAAGTTCTCCTTCCGCGTCCCCAGCAAAGTTGTCGAAGTCAAGAATCTCTACGACCATCCCAGGAGGCACCGTCTCCTCGCAAACCTCTGCCACTCCCCCTTGCACCGTAACAAAGATGTGGTGTTTCATCGTGAATGCTCCGTAAGGAAATCAATGACAGGCCTCGGCGCGTCAACGCTCTGGTGGCGATCAAGCTCCTCCACACAGTCGTTTGGGCTTTACTGGCCGGCTGCATTCTGGCCCTGCCCATAACGGCGCTGCTCCATCGCTTCGACTGGGCGATCATCCTGACCGTGATCATCGTCGTGGAGTGCGGCGTCCTGGCCCTCAATAAGGGCCGGTGTCCCCTGACAGGCGTGGCAGCCCGCTTCACCGCCGACCGGGCAGACAACTTCGATATTTATCTTCCCAACTGGGTGGCACAGCACAATAAGGCAATCTTCGGCACAGCCTTTGTCATCAACGAGTTGATCGTGTTGTGGTGCCGGTTGAAGTGAGAGGCCTTGTCGTTGGCGGCCATCCTTCCCGGCATGAATGAAAGAGGCGGTGAACTTTCATGCGGATTCTGAAAGCAGGCGTACTCTACTTCGCACTCGTGTTCGGGACTGGCTTCTTGCTCGGCATAGTCCGCACGCTGTGGGTCGTCCCTCGCGTCGGCACGCGGCTGGCCGAACTGATGGAAGCCCCCATCATGTTCGTGGTCACGATCAGGGCAGTGCGGTGGGTAGTTCGACATTTCGCGATACCCTCCGCAGCTTCTCCCCGGCTCGGGATGGGTGGCACTGCTCTCGGCCTCCTGCTCATGGCGGAATTCGGGCTCGTGCACTGGATTCGCGGCCTCTCGATAACGGAGTACCTCGCGACTCGAGATCCTGTGTCGGCAACGGTCTATTACCTGCTGCTTGGGCTGTATGCCGTTATGCCACTCTTTGTGGCTAGAAGGTGAGTCCCACCTAAAAGGGGGAGGTATTACCTCGGCCCTCTCTGCAACAGCACGAGCGCTTCCTGTGCGTCGGGCTTGCAAGCCGCCCCGCAATCTCCGAGCCTCCTGATATTATTCCTTCGCGAAGTGCGGGGCCGGGGAGGAAGAGCGATGGCTCACCGTGTCTGTCCGTGGTGGCTTGGCTATGTGCTGGCGAGCCCGCTGCGGCGCCTCATGATGGATCCTCGAAAGTTGCTGGCGCCCTATGTTAAGGAAGGGATGACCGTGCTTGAGCCCGGACCGGGCATGGGCTTCTTCACGCTCGAACTCGCCCGCTTGGTGGGCCCCTCTGGTCGCGTCATCGCTGTGGATATACAGCCGAAGATGCTGAGCCGACTGAAGCAGCGCGCTTCAAGGGCAGGGGTTCTTGAGCGCATCGATGCCCGTTTGGCGGCTCCTGATTCACTGGGGCTGTCAGATCTGGCGGGAACTGTCGATTTCACCCTGGCCTTCGCTGTGGTGCATGAGATGCCGGACGCGGCGCAGTTCTTCGCCCAGGTGGCAGCAGCATCGAAACCAGGTTCGCATCTCTTCTTTGCCGAGCCCGGCGGTCATGTCAGCGCCAAGGAGTTCGAGGCTGAGTTGGAAGCCGCAGCCAAGGGTGGCTTTGTCTCAGTGGACCGTCCAAGCGTTCGGCGCAGCCACGCCGCCCTCCTGGCTTTGAGCGGACACCATGCGCGCTAATCGCTATGCCGTGAACCAGCTATTGTTCGTCAGAGAAAAGAATGTTGAACACTATAGTCGGCTTCATTGATCGCGATTGCATCGAAGCCAGATCATTTAGGATCTGCCAGCCGCTGTGGACTGATCTATCCGCATTGCGGTAGTGATAAGAGAACAGCGGCATTGGAGAGAAACAGATGAGGAAGCTTGTAACGGTATTCTTGTTGCTACCTTGCTTGAGCGGCTGGGCACAGCAGCCTGGGCCGAAGGCGATCTCAAGCCCGGAACCTGGGGGGCAGGTGAGACAGGAATTCCTCAGAGCGTACAACGCGAAAGACGTCGACGCAGTCGTGGCACTGTACGCCGAAGATGCCACGCTGGTGAGCGATGGCGGTGCCTTTAAAGGACGGGCCGAGATACGGAAGTGGGTCCAGGCGGGCCTGGATCAGGGGAGCAGGCTGGATACGATTGAGCCGGACGTTGAAAAGAGCTCTGGAACACTCGCTTACGGGACAGGGCGATCGAGGAGACTTGTTGGGTCCGAGCTTCACCTTGGGCAGTACCTGATTGTGATGGAGAAGATTGGCGGAGAGTGGAAGATTGTCCAGCACTTTTCGATGAACACCGGAGAAACCCCAGCCGTGAGGGCCACGCCTTGAAATTGAGGAAACAAAACAAGCTCTAATTCGCGAAGGAAAGACGCGCGGTCTCATTCTCAAGTTTCGACGGCTGTAAAGCGGTAAGCCTTTGTGAGTCTCTTCGGCCTGCCTGAACGCGGCGTGTAACTAGGCGTTCGATCCCGCCACTCGAGCCTCATGAGGCCGTACCCGCTTCGACAGCTTTTAGCCTGCGGATTTCATCTGGTGTCATCGCTTGAATATCACCCAAAGAGCGCAGCTTTTCGATGGCCATTGCCGCTTGTTCTCGGTCTGACGCCTGTAGGAAGCCTTCGGCGGCAGCAAGATATTCGCTTCGGGCCGCAGCAGGCTGCCCCACCTTAACATAAGAGTTAGCCAGATGGAGGTGCAGGCCGGGCGATGGGGGAAACTTAGGATCTTTCGCTCTTACCATACTCTCGGCATACAAGGCATGTTGCCATTGAAAGATCGCGCTGCGGGGGTCGCCCGCCGGACCCCAGCGTGACTGGCTTTCAAAGATAGTTCCCAACACCGTATGCAGACGCAGGATGTTTGGCCAGTCCTGCCTGGCATAGGCATCACCCTTCTGCTCAAAGAGACTCTCGACCAGTTGGTTCAGCAGCCGTCCGTCGGTGTCGAGTTCGCGGTGATCGCGAATCAGCGCTGCCGTATACAACGCGGCTTCGGGAAGCCGGGAAATGACCCAGGCATTCGAATAGCAGGCAAGTGCCTGTGGATAACGTTCCTCGTTCGCGTACTGGTCGCCGACCATCCTGAGCAATTCACCGAATGGCTCGCGGTAAGGGCCGTTCGACCAATAGGGAAAAGGCTCGGCGTTGTGGCCAAATGAGTACGGGAATTTTGCCGAGAAGGCGAGTCCGAGCTCGCGGATCCCAGCCCCAAGGGGCGAAGCCCCGAGTTTTAGAAGCAGCGGCCAATCTTCCTGGAAAAAATGGGAAAACTCGATACGTTCAGCTCCGTAGCACCGAACAAGCCCGCCTAGCAATTGAGAGGCATTCGGTTCGCTGCTCCAGAGAGCGAGAGACCGCTTCAAGAGGTCGCGAGCGGCGTCCGCGCGACCAGCGCGAACGAGAGTATCCGCAAATCCGGCGGCATCGGTGACAGGGGCTGGCTTGACTTCCCATAGGGTCCGCAGAGCACCTTCCACCGCGGGCATGAAATCCGGCCGGAGTTTCACCGCCTCGCGATAGTGCGTGTAGGCACCCTGCGAGTCTTTGTTCAGCTCCAGCGTGCGGCCGTAGTTGTATTGGTAAATGTACAAATCGGCGGGATCGATGGCTTTGAGATCGACCTCTCGGAATACGCCGAGCGCCTTGACAGGATCGCCTTGTCGGAGCAGAAGGACCCCGAGGTTGTTCGCGGCAAGGGAACGCTGCCCTGGCGTCCCGGACGCCATCGCGACCAGGTACACACTGGCCGCCTCGGAGACGTGGGAAGCCTGCGCGCGGTCAACCGTACCCCACAACTCGAGCGTGCGGGCTTCGTTGATGGCAGCTTCGGCTGCCTTCGTCTGGGCACCACTTCCCTGGGCTTGTGCGCGTTCGGCTCGCAAAATTTCAACCTGGCGGGCAAAATCGGTCACGTGCTCTTGGGCAGTGCTGGATGTTTGTTCGCGTTGCGCAGCGGTTTGGCTCTTGCCTGTTTCTCCTGCAGCAGTTGCTTTTGGAGGGGCTTGGTTTCCTTTCGCAGGTGTTTCGGTTTGTTGCGCCGCGGACAGTGAACAAGAAATGAGTGTCAGCACCAGCATCGAGGAGAGTTTGGGCTTGGACATGCGGCCTCCTAAGGGGCTACCGACACTTGCGGCGGTGGTGAATTAACTTGTTCCAAATAGACCGCCAGCGTCGTCAGGCTGGGGAGATCACTCTGGTGCCCGGAAACGTCCTCACGATGCCCGCCAAATTCCCAGAAATTGTGCAGCACCCAGATGCCTTTGAATTTCGGAACCTCTGGCGTGAAATCGTTGGGTGCGCCGACTCCCGTCGAATGCAGGGTGACCACTCCGTGCGCAGCCCATTGGCACATGATGCGGAAATTGCTCAGTGACAAGGCCTGATATCTTCCATAGTCCAGCGGAAGCACAGCCGTCAACTGTGCCGGGACGGCCGCCATCTGAGTGCCTAGGGGGGCGAATTCCTGGAGGGCGGTGAGGATCTCGTTCGAATTCTCACTTGCGATCAAATTCTCGAAGGTGGCCTTAATTGTCGATGTCCACGCTCGATCCTTTGGCAGGACCTGAGTGTCGAGGTCGCCGGGCGAGTAGAGCACGCTTGTCCACTTGTCCTTCAGATCACGCCCGGTGGGATGGATCAAGCTCGCATTTAGGTACCAGGTGCTGTTCTTTCGGGAAAGCCAGACGTCTAGACGGGGCATAGCATCAGCGGTGGATTGGAAAATCCAGAACGGAAATCTGTTCCCGCAACTCTTGGCGAGTTCGGTGCTGCCCTCTTTTTCAACATCCATCTCGGAGACTTGTTCGAAGCGCGTATCAACGTCTGAGAGGCGGAAGGCGAACTTCACATTGACAGCCTGCGGATCCTGAGCGCGGCATACGGTCGATGACAGACAGAGAAGCACTGCGATTGCTGCCCATGATACATGGCATCTAAGGATTCGATGGGGGAACATCGAGCATCACCTCCTGTACAAACTCCCGGCTGCTCCTGAGCGGCCGTACCTTGATACGGGTGAGGGTGTAAACGGACTTGTCCTTTTTCCGCAATGTCACTTGGATTTCTTGGCCCGACTGGAGAGGCACGTTAAATTGCGGGGGTGCGACGGGAGGAAGCAAGAAGTCTAAGTGCTTGATACTGTTGAGAGTTGCCAATTCCTGGCGCCAGCCGGATTCGATCTCCTGGGGCACCAGGATGTCCTCGTCTCCTCCGACCCACAAGGCGTGCCCGTCAAATAGAGCCTCAGGCTGAGCAATCAGTCGGCCCGATTCCTTGATGACCAATTCCAGCTTGACGGACGTGTCGCGGATTGCATCAATTAGAGGCACGCTGGGACGCAGGAGGACCACTGGCCGTAGCATTGAGTTTGGGACGAATACGGATATGCGCTGCCAAGGCCTGAATTGAAATATCGCCTCCGGATAGCCGCTGACCTTTACGACAATATTTGCGGGGGACCACCAGCAGGTCCACCCTGTCCATCGCAGCGGGCTGCTCGGCAGAAGACGCAAGATGCTGGAACCTGGTTTGCCAGCCGGATGGATCTGGACAGCGTGCTCCACGGATTCTTGCAACGGTTCCAGCTGGATGCCGCCCCGAAAGTTCCCGGCCACGACCAAAGCGAGTCCGAGGAATGCTAGGAAGACCACAGTGCGGGGACTGTTCAAGATCGCAGTGTCGGTCCAGGCCTGCAACTCGTTCATGCGCTTTTCGCCTGCCAGCTTTAAAACGAAACCGACCCATGTGGCGACGCCGCCGAATGCCAAAATACCTGCTACTTGGGGAAAAACATCGGTATAGTACAGCAGCCAGACGGAGACGGCGAGGCCTACAAGTGTCAGCGCAATTATGTTGATTCCAAAAAGAGATGCGAAGGGACTAGCGGGGGTACTCGCCGCCTGAGGGTTTGCGTCCTTATCAGCAGATCCCATAGCGCCCATCACCGGCCAAAGGCTGTTCCGTTAAAAGGGCGATGCCTTATCAATGCTGGAACGTAGCCATATCGTAATGCCATCTAAGCTCAAGTCAAGACAATTCGCGCGCCTCCCCTTTTTGCCGAACCCGCCGGTCATGTCAGCACCGAGGAGTTCGACGCTGAGCTGGACGCCGCAGCCAAGGCCGGCTTTGTCCTGGTGGATCGTTCGGCCGTTCGCCGCAGCCATTCCGCCCTCCTGACTTTGAGCCGATCCAACACGCCCTGATTCCCACGACACGAGGTGTACTGCGTCAGCAATTGGGTTTCAGTCTTGATAAAGGCAGGCTCAGTCACTCCCGCCTTTGACTGCCTCCTAGCCCGCCTTATTCCGTGTAGACTTCCAGGTCGAAACGATTCTTCGGAGGCTACGCTCGATGGCAAATGACCCGTTAGCCAAGCGCGCATTTTGAGGAAGAACAGACATGGGGAACTCCCAATGACGGTGTTGTTGCCCGTTCGTTCGATCTTCCGGGCGGTGGTTTTAACGGTTGTGCCAGAGGCCAAGAATTTGGCTGAGCCAGGCTGGAGCGAACTCGAGACGCTGGTGGAGGCAACTCTCCAAAATCGTCCCCGCGCCATTCACCGCCAGCTTCGGCTGTTCCTTCGCACAATCCAGTGGATGCCCGTATTTCGGTATGGCAGGCGTTTTACTTCCCTTAGCGCAGAACAACGGATGCAGGTGCTCTCGTATCTGCAGGACCACCGTCTCGAAGTTGTCCGTTGCGGATTCTGGGGACTGCGAACCCTGGCCCTTTTGGGCTATTACGGAAGACCAGAAGGTGCGCAGGCGACTGGATATGCGGCAGATCCTCGAGGATGGGAGGCGCTGCGATGACGTGGCGCAGCTACGACGTCGTGATCATTGGCTCTGGCGCTGGCGGTGGCACGGTGGCTCAGGAGTTGTCAGCCCTGTGCCGGGAGGGCGTCCGCGTCGCCGTGCTCGAAAAGGGCGCCAAGCTCCGCGATCAAGAATTTACCGGTCGCGAACTGGAGATGGCCCAGGCGCTGTATGAAGAAGGCGGCGGCTTCCTGAATGCCGAGCGAACCATGACGTTGGCCTTTGGCTGCACCTACGGTGGCTCGACCGCCGTATACACGGGAACGTCGCTGCTGCCTCCCGAGCACGTTCTGCAGCGCTGG
>DASQID010000392.1:0-4490 GCA_035631775.1 Acidobacteriota bacterium | reverse complement strand
TTAAATCGCATGGCGTCGGCATTAACGTGCAGATGGGGCGGAACCTCCTGGAGAAGTGCTTGCGATTTCTTTTCCGCCAGGGGGTAGAGGGCGCTGATTACTTCGCCAAAGGCCGACGCCACCGTCACATGCTCGCGGCTGAGCTCCATTCTGCCCGCTTCGATTTTAGAAAGGTCAAGAATATCGCTGATTAGTTTGAGAAGGTGTTTGCCTCCCGTATGAATGTGGGTGACGTAACGTTGCTGGCGATCGTTCAGCGGGCCGTAACGCTCATCGGCAAGCAGGTCAGAAAAACCCAGAACGGCGTTCAACGGCGTGCGCAGCTCGTGGCTCATGGTAGAAAGAAACTGATCCTTGAACTTGCTGCCGCGCTCAACTTCCTCTTTGGCAAGAAGGACGGAACGAGAAAACTCCTCAACCTCTCTTTTGGCGGCTTCCAGCTCGGCGGTGCGTTCGAGGACGCGTTGCTCCAGCTCATCACGTGCCATTCGCAGAGCCGTCTCGCTCTGCTGGATCTGCGCCAGCATCTCATTGAAGGCCTCGATAAGGATGGCCAGCTCGGCCGGGCTGTGGATAGGCTTTGCGCGGACCGAATAGTTTTTATCTTGAGAGACAGCTTTTGCAATTTTGCTCAAATCCACGATGGGGTCAGCAACGGCTCTGCGAAAGACCGAGGAGATCAATAGGGCCGCGAGCAGACATGCCGAGAGGACGATACCTGCGATTGCCGCGTATCGCTGGAAACGGCTATGCAACTCCTGCAAATCAGATCGGATGTAGACGGCCCCAAGCGGCTTCCCGTCCAGCACGATCGAGCGTACCAGTGCGATCTGATCATCTTCGATCCAGTGCGTTTCTGTTTGACCCGAGGGAATGGGCGGAAGCACAGGGTGGTAACGACCACGATCACGCGAGTAGGTGGCAAAGGACCGGCCATCCGGCAGGTAGACCTGAGCGGACAAGATATTGGGCGCAGCCTTGAGCGCCAACAGAGTATTCTCCGCCGACTGCGGGTCGTTGAAGAGCAATGCGGAAACGGAATTGGAACCGATAATCTGGGCTTGCGTGGAGAGATTCCGCAGCATGGCCTGCCGGAAAGTTATCATGTCAAAAGCGATAAACGCGGCACACGCCAGGAGCAAGGCCGCACCACTGACCAACATGTTCATCCATGTGAGTTTCCGGGAGATGGAATGGTTTCCTGCCTTGAGCATGTACGTCAATCTCCGGACCGAGCATTTCTTCTTACGGCTGCCGCTACTTTGAGCAACTCGGAGCTCATGACCAGCTTGGCACTCTCGGCGCTCGCCAAGTTGATCTCGAAGCGAACCCTGTCGCCTTCTGCGACGAACTGGATGATGCCGCCGCGCCGCGAGAATCCTGGTATATCGCTAACCGTTAGGACGCCCGCTTGATCTGTCGCCGCCAGGATCTCTTTCAAATGGTTTTCCTCTGTCAAACTAACGAACAGGATCCGGCAATCCGCCGCGTCTTGCGACTTTAGGATCCGCCGAATCACCACCGGCTTTCCCTCCAGCGCTTCGCCGGCAAGAGTTCGATCGAGAATCGGGCCGAAAGGATCCCGGCCGAGCACACAAACGGGGAAGGAGTCTCCCTTGCCTGCGGCGAGTCCGGCAGGCCATTTGACGAACCTGCCAAAATTGTAGAGGTAAGCGGCCTTGACCTGGTACTCGCTCGGTTTTGCCTGCTGGGCCAGGAGACCGGTCTCGGCCGAGAACGCCAAGATCATCACCATGGTCAGAAATTCGCGAAAGCTCCGCCGAGAACGCGGACACACGTGCCGCTGGGCGTTTCCTTGGCGGCCGGATGTCTTGCTGGCGCGATACATGGCGGTGTTGCCGTCACCTTCTCCAGACAATTTTTGCGTACGCGCTTCTCTTGATCCCGACAATCGTGTCGACGTCGCTCCCGAATTCCGCGTGATGCGGCTGGAGCAGATTCTGCCCGACAATGGACAATTCCCAAGCCGGTATGGGGTGCCAGCCGAGGCGGACATCCGCAGTCCCGTACGCGTTCACCAATTGGGCGGGAAGAGCGCTGACATAACGATACGTCGCGTCAAACTCGAATTTCTTCGGAAGACTAAACAGGGACTGGATGACGACCTGGTGGTGAGGGCTCGAACCGTTGTCGGAAACCGTATTTAGGCTGTCGGTGAAGCCGGCCTTGTCGTGAACGTAGAGATGGAGGAAGGAGTAAGATCCCTTCAGTTCCCACCATTCCACGGGTTTCCAATCCGGGGCAATCTCAAAGCCTGTAGTGTCGCCCTTCAAGGCATTAGCCAGCGGCAGCTGCAAAACGACGCGCGGCGGCGGGGGCGAATTCTCTACCAAAATCGTACCCTGGCCATATCCATAGAGATCATCGTAAGCATTCTGGAAGACGGCGAGGTCCACATACAACTTTTTGGCTATCAGAGTGCGATAGCCGAATTCGGTGCCGAGCAATTGTTCGGAAGAAAAGTTCTTGCTTCCGACAACGCGCAAATAAATTGTCGGGTTCGCCGGTTGCAATAAAACGGTAAGCTGCAGGTCTTGATCGAGGCGCGAAGGCGTTCGCACCGCTCTGGTAACCGCTGCCCAGAAGGTTTGGTGCGGCGTTGGCGTCCAGAGCAGCCGTGCGTTCGGCTGGATTTCGAAACCGGAGTAATTATTGTGTTCGAACTTCGAACCCAGGGTCAGAGCTACTTTGTCCGGGACCAGGGTAATCTGGTCCTGAAGGAATCCGCTATAAATGCTGTCCGTTTCTTTGTGCGGCTCGAAGTCGAGCGTGGCGAATTTCTGAACGATCGCATCGGGACTCCATCGGCCTCCGATTCCCGCTAGGACATTCTGACCGCCCCTCAAAGGGACGTGGTAGAGGAGATCGATGTCAAAGGTATTACGAATTTCATCGAGTTGGGGACTATACCGCGTGGTCCGATCAAAGTATCCCTGGATCTGGATGTCAGAATCCTTGCTGAATTGCCGCTGCCAGCGCCCCAGGATATTGCCGCCCCCGACATCGTGCGGCCCGTTGAATACCTGTCTGGATGGCGGCGTATAGAACGAGATGGCCACCCTTTCTCCGTCGAGCCCCTCATACATGTCACCTTCGACTGTGATCGCATCACGAGGATTCAGGTTCCAATCCGTCCGGAAGCCAAGTTGGCCCGTTTTCCAATGATCAAAGTTCGATCCATCGGGATGGAACTCCGGACCCCGGATGAAGCCTTTGCCATACACCCGATAGTCGAGGCCTTTGCCGTTTGTGCCTCCCATGCGGACTTGACCGATGCCCTGATCGACATTCCCTCCGCCCATGGACACGAGTGTTCCGTGAGTATCCTTCGTATTTTTGGTGATGATATTTATGACGCCATTTACTGCGTTCGCGCCCCAGATCGTTCCGCCTGGGCCTCGAATCACTTCGATTCGTTCGATGTCTTCAAGCAACGTGTCCTGGACCTGCCAGTACACCCCGGCAAAGAGAGGTGAATAGACGCTGCGGCCGTCAATCAACACCAGCAGGGATTTCGAGAACTGGCCCCCAAACCCGCGCGCGCCCACGGCCCAGTGGTCAGAATCGGTTCGTGCCACTTCTAGTCCGGGTGCGAGCCGCAAGACCTCAGCAATACTCGTAGCCCCGGACCGCCGTATGTCCTCCTGGGTGATCACATAGATCGCTGCCGGCGTCCGCCAGACTTGTTCCGGCTCCTTCGAGGCCGTCGTGACCTCCACGTTGCCGAGTTGTTCGAGGCTCAGCTGCTTTAGATTCTCAGGAGGATTCTGTTGGCCTTCGGTGGCCTGGGCCCGAGTCATCTCGGCTGTCACGGTGACGAAAAGCAGGAGAGCGAAAGCGCGGGCAGTCGCAATCCGACAGATGGATGATCGGCGTCGGCGGTGAAAATCGCTTTGCTGATTCTGAAAGCAGCTAGCGGTCATTCTTGGCCCCTACATCTGCCAACTGAAGCGCTGATTCGCGCAAAAGCAGCTCCAGTTGATCGATCAAGGAACCGTCCCACCAGCCGCGTTTTACCTCTTCCCGCATGATGGTGAAGGCCTTTTCCGAAGAAAGAGCCTTGCGGTAAGGCCGGTCTGTAGTAAGCGCGTCGTAGATGTCGGTGACTTGAAGGATGCGCGCGGTGAGTGGAATCCGTTCACCCTTCAGCCCGTCCGGGTACCCCGAGCCGTCCTGCTTCTCATGATGGTGGCGAATGATCGGCAGCACATTACGGAAAGATCGCAGCGGGGCGCAAATTCGTTCGCCTATCACGGTGTGTTGCTCCATGATTTTTCGCTCTTCCGGAGTCAATGGTCCGGGTTTGAGCAATATGTGTTCCGGCACGGCTAGCTTGCCGATATCGTGTATTAGGCCGCCTCGGCGCAGAGCGACACTCAGGTCCTGGGGCAAAGCGAGCTTTTCCCCGAGCGCAACGGAATACTTCGAAAGACGGTCGCAATGCCCTTCTGTATATGGATCCTTCGCCT
>DASQID010000391.1:0-12497 GCA_035631775.1 Acidobacteriota bacterium | reverse complement strand
GTCAGCGACGGTCGAATTCAAGCGTCGCTGACGCGACGCCTTTCTCCGTCCAATCAAACCCCGGCCTTGAAAGGCCGGACTAAACTCAATCGGGCTCTTGCCATTTGCGTCCAGGCGTCTGCGTTCGAGTTCCAGAAGCGCCCAACCTCCACATGATCCATTTTTCATCCCCAGCGCGGATCGCAGTCCCCCATTCGCAACCGCGTGCATCTCACACTCACTGCGAACTGCGAGCTCCGAACAGCGAACTCCTATCCATATCTCAGCGCGAGCAGCGGGTCCACATGAGTAGCCCGGCGAGCCGGAATGTAGGTGGCTGCAAGGGCCACCAGGGTCAACAACCCCGCTACTCCGCCGAAGGTGGCCAGATCCGTTGGGCTGACGCCAAAGACCAGGCTGGAAAGCAGAATTGCCAGACCGTAGGAGAGAACCAGTCCAATGATCAGACCGATCACAGTGAGGACGATCCCTCGTGCCAGAACCAACCGCAATACGTCGCCGGCCTGCGCGCCGAGAGCCATCCGCACTCCAATTTCGTGAGTACGTTCCGTGACCGCGTAGGCCATCACTCCATATAGACCCACCGAGGCCAACACCAGCGCAATTGCACCCAACACACTCATCATCACGGCAACATAAGCCAGTCCGGTTACGGTTTGGCGGATCACTCGGGAATGCGTCTTCACGTTGAAAATAGGCATATCCGGATCCACCGCCGCAACCTCCTTGCGGACGGTTTCGGATAGAGCCATAGGATCGCCCGCTGCGCGGATCGCGAACTGCATGGACTGCCGGGCGGACTGCCTGTACGGCAGATAAATCGCGGGAGCGGGATCCCTTTCGAACCAGTTATACTGCAGATCCCCGACGACGCCCACGATGGACATCCACGGATTTTCCGCCGAGTCGTCGCCGAGCTTGATTCTATTGCCGATCGGGCTCTCCCGCGGCCAGTATCTGTGCGCCAGTTTTTCGCTGACGGCGGCGACCTGCGGCGATTCCCGTCCGTCGCGCAGGTCGGGCAGTCGGCCCTCCTTCAGCGGAATTCCGAATGTGCGGAACCAGTCTTCATTTACGTACTCATACTGAGCGCGACGCGCTTCACCCGTCTGCGCGGGACGCCCCTCCAGGCTGAATCCCCCGGAACTGTTGCTGTCGGAGAAGGGTACGCTTCGGCCGAGAGCCACACTCCTTGCGCCGGGTATCGCGGAGAGCCTTTCGAGAACCTGATCGAAGAACTGAACGCGCGGCGGAAGCTCACTGTACCTTGCATCAGGCAGGTTCACCTGAAAGGTCAAAATCGTATCGGGCCGCATGGAATCATGCTTCGAAAGGAGAGATTCCGTTCCATGGACCATCAGACCCGCGCCCACCAGCAGCATCAGCGCAAGGGCGACTTCAGCAACCACCAACATGCTTCGTGTCCGGTGGCGCGCGCGGCCCACCGATGAGCCACGTCCTCCCTCGCGGAGCGACTCGGTGAGATTCGGCCGTGAGACGTGCAGGGCCGGCATCAGACCCGCCAGCGCACCCGCAATCACCGCGATCGCGAAAGAATACGCAAAGGTCGGCCAATCCAGCCGCATGATGTTTATTCCGGGCACATATTTGAGCACATCCGGTGGGAAATTATCCCGGGCAAGCTCCAGGCTCCAGTAGGCGAACACCATTCCGAGGACTACTGCCAGCAGCGACTGCATAATCGTCTCGATCAGAAGTTGCCGTACGATTCGCCAGCGGCTCGCGCCCAGCGCCACCCGGACGGAGATCTCGCGATAGCGCCCAGTGGCTCGGGCGAGCTGCAGATTCGCAACGTTGGCGACGGCAATCAACAAGACGAAAGAGACGGCCCCCATCAGAAGGAGCATGTAATCGCGCGTCAGGTCCCCGGAGATATTCTCGCGAATGGTTTCCACGCGTGCGCCCCAACCCTTGGTTTCGTTCGGGTATGCCTTGGCGGTTCGCTCCGCGATGCCGGCGATCTCTGCGGTCGCGACCCGCTGAGTCTGGCCGGGCTTCAGACGCGCGACGGCAGTCAGCGAACGGTCCGTCCTGCTGTTCCTCTCCTTCGCAGTCAGCGCCAGCGGCATCCACAATTCGGCGGAGACCGGATAATCAAAGTCCCGCGGCATCACTCCGACGATCACATAGGGACGCCCTTCGAGCCGCACCGTCCTGCCTACAACGGAAGGATCCGCGCCGAATCGTCGTTGCCAGAGGCCATAGCCGATCACAGCCACGCTGTCACGCCCCGGCAAGTCCTCACCCCCGAGGAATGTGCGCCCGTGGAGCGGCCGCGCGCGAAGCATATCGAAGAAATTCGCGGTGACTCTGAAACCCTGCACCCGCTCAGGCGTGCCGTCCCCGGAAAGATTGGTGTCATACCATTGCGTAGCCGCCCACTCCTCGAACGCCGGGCTTTGCTCTTGCCAGTCTTCCACCGCTTTCGGTGAGGTGCCTTGATAAAAAGGATCGTCAATTCGATACTCCTGGACAACATAGAGGTTTCTGACGTCCGGCACCGCTACCGCCTTTTCCAGCAACGCATATGACATGCTGAAAATGGCCGTATTGGTGCCTATTCCCAGCGACAGCGCGATTACCGCTAGAGCCGTGTATCCGGGGTGTTTCCCGAGCATCCGGACGGCGTACCTAACGTCCTGCAGGAGATTGTTCATGACAAGTCCTCTCCCTGATCCCAGAAGCCGATTCTCCACCTGTTCGGCGCGCAGGGCCGTGGGAATGCGCACCGCCAGGGGGTGTTCTGCCTGTTCAATCCACCTGGCAAGGGCCTGACCTTCCGGCAATTGTTCAACGGCGCGGGACACGGCCTCTTCATGCGAGGCTCCCAGCGCGAGCGCTTCGTTGTAAGTATCCTCGAGCAATTCCGCGAGTTCCTCGAGAATTTCCGCTTCTCGCTCCGCTGGCAACGCCATTCGGGGAACCTGCCGCGACACGAGTTGTTTCCAGTCGATTTTCATGCACTCAGCATCCTAGAGAAGGTTCTCGATTTGCGATCCGTCCCCGAGCAGAAGACGCGACTTTCGGACATGCTTTTATACCGGTCCGACTTGTGCCACGCGGTTGACTGCAGCGATGAAGTCCCGCCACGTCCTGCGCTGCGATTCGAGCATTCGGCGGCCTTCAGATGTCAGCCGGTAATAACGGCGGCGGCGCTGTCCCGCCTTTTCGAGCCAGCGGCCCTGAAGCCATCCCTTGCGTTCGAGCCTGTAGAAGACCGGATACAGCGATGCGGCGTGAAATACCAGGGCTCCTCCCGAGCGTTCGCTGATCTTCTTGGCGATTTCGTAGCCGTGGCGGGGACGATCTTCCACCAGTGCGAGAATCAGCAACTCAGTGCTGCCTTTCTTCAATTCCGGTTCAAACGATGATGTCACCATATATGGTGATCATACATATGTACGGGGGAATAGGCAAGAAAGTTCCTTAGGGCTTGCGCAAAAACAAGATCACATATTGCCGTAGTATGTGGTCATGTGCAGGGAGTCATCAGACCACCCGGGCCGCCGCCTTCAGCGGCGACTCGCGCCGGTCCGATGACCGGCGCCTGGCGGCAGCGGCCTGCGCGCTCGGTTTAGGATTCGCTTCTGCAACAGCGCCGGTGATCGTCAACGGGGTGATGCCGGCAGAAAATCCCGCCGACCTCGATCTTCATCTCGACTGGCGGGTACTTGCCTTCGTGGTTCTGGTCGGTCTGTCGACGACGGCACTGCTTTTTGAGGTAAAGCCTTCGGACTTCTCGAGTCTGGCGTTCCCTCTGGCTTGCATGCTTGCCGGTTCTGCACTTGCGGCTCTGGGACCAACGTTGCGCGTCGCCCGCACAGATCCCATAGCAGCCCTGCGTTATGAATAGGCGCAGTGAAGTCTCTCCGCTTTCTGAATTCCTCAGGGTCTTCGCGTCTTGGCGTGGCCCCTTGCGGACTGGCTCGCAGCAGTCCGGCCGGCTCGCAACTTCGAGGGAATCCGGCCAGGTCGTTTGACGCGCTGATCATCATCAACACCGTCTCTCCGTCCCGCCCACTGAGATAATTTCGGTGACAGGCTATTCAATCCCTCAATCCATCGAAGTGGGATTCAGGGGTTGAGTAGCCTGTCCGCGGAATTGTGTAGTATGCTAGGCAAAAACATGCGCACCGATGATTCCAAGGTGAAGTCATTTAAGCGCCAGGGGATCACAATCCTGATCATCCTCCTTCTGTTCGGCGCGTACTATGCGTTTGTCATTCCGTCGCAGAGAACATATTTCACGCGGCGCAATTTTCGTCTGCTTACGGGAATGGGCGACCAGATACGCGACGTAGTAACCAACGTGGCGACTTCGCTGGTAAATGCCGCCGCCCGGCCGCAGCCGCTCAGATCCAACGTCGCTGGCCTCGCTCCGGGGCCATTCATCAAAACCGTTCACGCGAGTGAACGAGAACCCGCCGCCGGTATCCAGCCGGACTTAGAGCGGATCCGGGCGTCGATTAGCCTGATACCCAACCTGACCTTGGTCGCATCCTCCCTGGATACTCCCGCTCCAAGAGAGCAGCTATCTTCACCTGAGCTGGGCTTTCGAGTCGTTGAGGCGGCAAATGCTTCCTGGTTGGAGTTCACCTGGCGCGGCGGTGGTAGTCCGGAGCTGCGTTTCAAGGTCCGGGGCGATCTGGCGAGATTGATTGACCCAATCGTCCATCGACAGGATTTCGACGATGTGCTCTTGGTGGACACGAACGGAGAGGTGATTTTTCAGTTGTCCACCTCTGCGATGAGAGTATCGAGACTGAACCTCCCCAGCGACAAATCGTTCCAGACGGACTTGCTCAACTATGCCGGGATGGACTACAAGCTGTTCGCCGAACCTGTACATTTTGCAATGACGCCGGCAGTTTCTGACTCTCCGCCGCCAATTACTCATTGGATTCTGTGCGGCCTGGTCAGGGCAGACAAGTTTCGAAGTGACACTTGGGCAGTGAATTACATTGTGGTGATCGTCTTTGTCTTCCTGGCGCTTCTGTTGATCATGAGTTGGCCGTTCCTGAATGTCTGGTCGATGGGCACCAGAGATTACCTGCGGCCGGGTGATGTAATCCTGCTGGCTTGCTCCGCGATCGCGTTGTGCGCATTCCTGACGCTCCCCGTTGTGGATCTTTGCGCCTACGACCGAACGGAATGTGAGCTGGATGGGAGATTGAAGGATTTTGCGAACGAGATGCTCGGCAGCTTCAAGGAGGAACTGGGGAACATCGTGCGGGAACTCGACCTTCTGAATCAGCGATTTCTCGACCCGGGCAATTCAGGCGATCGCACCAGCGTGCTCACGAATCCGGCGCTTGTCCGTCTCGGCGGCCCTGACGCGGATCCTTATCCCTATTTTATTATGGCGACCTGGATTGACCGGGACGGAAACCAGTTGGCCAAATGGACCGTCCGGGACCGGAACACGCCGTTGGTGAACGTCGGCCAACGGCAGTATTTCCGCAACCTTGTGGATGGCCGTCCCTGGAATATGACGGTGTCAAACCGGATGGTCCGGTTCAGCCTGGAACCCGTGTACTCCATCAACACAGGAGAGAATTTCTCCGTTCTTTCACTCATTCCCGAATCGGACCGGAGTGTCGTGGCGACAATCGACGAGCGGTTGCTGTGGTCGACACCGGTTCTTCCAGCGGGCTACGGATTCTGTGTCATCGATCAGCAAGGCACAGTTCTCTTCCATTCCGACGAAAGGCGGAATCTGCGCGAGAACTTCTTTGAGGAGTGCAACCAGAACTCGGAGCTCCGCGCTGCAGTGTTGGGGCGAACGGCGGAGCGTTTCGACCTCGACTATGGACGGCGCACCCACAGCCTCTATGTGACCCCGATACCCGACTTTCCATGGTGCCTTGCGGTTTTCCGCGAGGCGCAGATCCTGGACACCGCGCAGGTGGAAGTGGTCTCGACTTCGGTATTCCTTTTTTTTGCCTACGCCGTATTGCCCGTCGTTATTCTCCTCCTGCTGTACGCGTTCGAATCGAAGGGCTACCTGGTGTGGCTCTGGCCGAGCGAGCAGCACCGTGGGACATATGTTTGGCTCACGGCGGCAAACCTGGCCCTGATAGTACTGTCGGTCCTGGCAGTATCGCTCTCCCCTGATCCACTCTGGTTAGTGATGCTTGCCCTCGTGGTTCCGGTTCTGGCCCTTCTGCTGTCCTTCTTCGGGCTCACATGGGACGGCCGGAATACGGTCTTGTCGAAACTGGGATTGCGCCTTGAGCATTTTAAAATACCGCATCGCTACGGATACGTTGCCTCTATGGGATTGTTGCTCATCCTGCTGGCCGCGATCCCCATGCTTGCATTTCTTAAGATCGCGTTCGACCACGAAATCAGTCTGATGGTCAAACAGGCCCAGCTCCAGCTCACGAAGGACCTCGATGCCCGGGCGGAACGCGTCTGGAATGAGCTCGGCCAGCAAGGATTTCAGCGCGCCCGATCCCGTCAGCTGCCCCAACCCGAACTCCAGGACTTTTTCGCCCGTCGGCTCGACAGCCCATGGGATATTCACACTCGCTTTTTCTTCAACACAGGCTTCAAATGGGCCCTCCCGGGTTCCTCCACTGCTGCATCGCAGGATACACCTTCCTCGTTCGTTCTCGACGAGCTCCTAAACCTCCTTCGGCCGCATTACAACGAACTGGACGTCTTGACCCGCGGTGTCGCGAGCGACGGATCCGCCGACAAGACTTGGTGGTGGACAGGAGACGGTAACAAGCTGGTACTCACGCGGGAGGGTACCCGGCTCCACGGGCCTCGATCGCAGAACCTGCGCATCGAGTCGCAAAAGATGCGCCTGCCATTTCCTTCGTCGTCAGGTGCCGCGGCGCTGCTCATCGTCTTCGGCGTTCCCTTTTTCATCATCTTCGTAGTGTCCGACCGTGTGCTCCTGCTGCGTATCCCGAAACCTTCCGGCATTTCAAGTTCCGTCTTCCACCCAAACTGGCGCGCATCCAATCCCGCCTGGGGGCCGGGCAAGTATCTGCTACTGGGCCCTCCCCGGAGTCGCAAAACCGATCATCTGACCGAAGCCTACTTCGCGCGGCTGCATAAGGATAGTTTTTACTCAATTGATCTGCGCCGGGCAGAGGACCGGAAATTCCTGGAGCCGGGCGGGCTGGATGAACTGTTCCGCAACCCCGAGAAGGCGATAGTGATCGACCACTTCGAATACAATCTTCAGGAGATTGAATTCAACCGCGCCAAGCTTCGCATTTTGCAGCAATTATCGTTTGACGACAGGCGCACCGTGATCGTGGTCTCCAACGTGCACCCGCTTCATTTCTGTATTGAAGGTGAGGACAGCGGGGGAGACAAGAAAGAGCAGCCGACGTCGTCGGGCAGGGAAGCCTGGGCTGAGGCCCTGATGCCCTACAAAAAACTCTATTGTCAGAGCAAGTTCGCCGGTGAACTGCAACCGATGCCGGAAGGGAGCACCACACAACAGGCTCGCGCCCTCTACCGGTCGCTATGGTACACGTGCTCGCCTGCGGAGCAGGAGACCCTTCATCAGGTGGCTCAGAGGCGGCTGGTCAGGTCAGAGCGGGCGGAATTACGTGCACTGCTCGACCGACAGATTCTGGTGCGCGATCCCAGGGTGCATCTGTTCGATGATGGCTTCAAGCGCTTTGTCCTCATGAACTATCGCGCCGCGGCCGCTGTTCCCGAAACGCACGAGGAACAGGCCGGCCTCTGGCAGTCGCTCAGAGGGCCCGCCCTGACTGTCCTTGTCCTGCTGGCCGGCTTTTTCTTTCTGACGCAGCAGGAACTCTGGAACCGGAGTATTGCGCTGATTACGACCTTTCTCACTGGCGTGGGTGCGGTCGCCAAAGGTTTTGAACTCTTCCAGAAATCCCGACTGAAGCGGGCGCCTTCCGAGTAGCGAGTGCGGTGTCAGGTCTTGAAAATTTCATTTTGCCCACACCGCGCTTCACTGCGGGGAGCCTCAGAGGCAAAATGAAATTTTCAAGGCCTGACACCATCTGCGGCTTCATTGTTGCCAGGTCAGGGTGGTGATCGAGACTGCAGGCAAATCCACCGGCAGTGTCTTATCGTGCCATTCGAGACGGCTGTCAACTGGTTTATTCCCGCTGTTGACGAGCTGCACGATGATTCTGCCGTTCTGTGACTTAAACGCCATGCACCGAACCTTATCTGCAACGCCCTTTGCTTCGATCCGAAGGTCTCCCGGCCTGACAAATTTGCTGAAGTGAGCCAGGTAGTAATAGAGTCCCGTGTAGGTGACTTGCTTGTTTTCACGGTTGATAATCACGATAGGATGTTGGATGTTCGGGTCCGGATTGCCGTGGATTTCCGACACTGCCCACGGCCCGCCCTTTTCATCCAGGATCATATTCCAGTAGATCCATGCGGAGGCGCCGGTCTCGAGGTCGGATAGGATCATGTTTGCCCAGAAATCCCCGTCCTCGAAGTCGTACCGCGGGAGCTTCATACTCTTGGGGACTCCGGCCTCATAGGCGTAACACACCTCGGTCATCCACATCGGGAACTGAGGGTACTTCTTGTGCACGTCAGCAATTTCCCCGTACCCCTTTCTCCTCGTCCAGTCATAGCCGTGATAGGCCAGCCCGCCGACGTACTTGAGGGCTTCGGGGTCATCGAGCGCGATGTGGTAATTTTTGTAGGCGTCCTCCCGCGCCGGTGCCTCGCTCAACTGGATTTTCGTCCTTACCCCGGCTTTGGCAAGCAGGGGACCCACATGGTTCTTCAGAAGCTCGCGAATGTCGCTGTAAGGGACTTTGGTGTAAACGCCCGGCTCGTTGAAAAGGCTGAGGTAATCGATGAACACTCCATTCTTTTCGTATTCCTGGAGGAACTTCAGGTAGTAAAGGGCGAGGGCGTCGTAATACTTCGGATTGACGTTTTGCTTTTTTCTGTCGCGGACGTTGGTCAGCATCCAGTCCGGGGGATAATCCATGGGCGCCTGCAGCACAAAACTCCCATGCTTTCGCGCTCTCTTGATAAAGGTGATCTCCCCGTTTGGCCCAAGATCTCGAGCGATCGAGAAGTTCTTCATCTCCACGTCGCCGGGTGTGTCGTTGTAAGTAAACCAGGGCCCCGCCGATTGGAAGTCCGTCCCGCCAATCACGGTCTTCATTGCCGAATACCCTGCCCCTGTCTGGGGATCGAACAATGACCGAAGGACTACCTCCTGTTTCTCCGGCGGCAGGCTGTTTATGCATATGAGCCCGGCTTCCAGTAATGAGGCGCCGAAGCCATCCATCTTCTGATAAGTCACTCCCTCGTTGATGAGGAACTCCGGTCTGTTTGTCTCAAGCTTCGCGGCGAAGTGCAGGCTCGGCCTGGCGGCCAATCGATCACCCGCCTGCGAGGAGACTACGACCTTCACATCCTGAGCTCGAAGCAGCGCTAACCCGCCGCCCGCTGCGAGTGCAATGACGATGACAATGGATTTTCGAAGCATGGAACATCCCGTGGTTGTTGCAGTTAATCTCTGGACCAGATCTCGTAAGAAATTGGCAGTTGCTGGAATCAATCGATCTGACATCTATCACTTCTCGTCCTCCAACACAAGGCGTAATCTTCGACAGAGCGCGCGGACCTCGCGTGTGATCGTGGTCCTCTTGAACCTTACGTAAGCGTCTCTGACAATGAGGCCATCAGCCGGCAGCGGTCGATGCGGCCGGTTCCCAAATGGGAGACAGAGCCATGTGCTTCGGAGCGAGCAATATCAAGAACATTTCTAAGTATAACTGGGAGGGCGACGTCATCATTCAGCAACCAATCGTGCCCTCGGGCAGGCGCATCATCGGGTCACGCAAGAGTTATGACATCGACGTCCGCGAATACCTTGCATCGAACCGCAATGCCGTGATGGAGCGCGCCGTCCGCGAGACTATTCCACGCTATCTGCGAAAGCACGGAGGAAGCGTCAGCCGCTTCGTTGCTCGCGAAAGGGGTTCCTTCGATTATCGCTCTGCGGTAATCACAAACTTCGTCGCAGATACAATCGCCTACAAGTCCGCAGAAGGCAGGGACCCGTGGCAGTTTCCCGATGAGACGCTTGTTCTGAAAACGGGTGACTGTGAAGATCGCGCATTCCTCCTTGCCGCGCTGCTGCTAGCCTCGGGGGTCAGCCCGTTCAGCTTTCGGGTTGCCTTCGGCAAGATGATGGTGGGCGACGCATCTCACGATCATATGTGGGTGATGTACAAGAGCGAACGCGGCTACTGGGCCGTCATCGAACCGCTTCGGCTGGGCAAGGCCCTTGCGGACGAGCACCTCCCGGCGGTGAGGCAGGCGGTCCAGCCGCCTCCCACAGTCGAGTACGTGCCGCGATTCCTTTTCAACGATAGCCACCTGTGGGCGGTCAGGGGCAGCGCTGAGAAAGAGAATCTCGACCGCTTCCTACGGCGCGACTGGAAGCGTCTCAATCCGAAGTTCGCAGGTGAGGTGCACCTGTCCATCATCGAAGAGGCCATTGGCGCTGTTCCGGGTGTTCCTTCCTGGGTGTTGAAGGAGCTCAAGAGGAACTTTTCGAGGTTGTTTCTCGCTGGTCCCCTGATCGACTCCATCGATCTTAATATCCCTGACTACAGCCCACTCGACCACTTTGATAACGGTTACATCGGGGAATCGTGGCAACAGGTTGCCCAAAATCTGGCCGTGTTCAGGCAGGACAACCGGGCCGGCCTGCAGGCGTTCGCCAGGGCTGCACATGCAATAGCGGACTTCTACGCCCATACATCGTATGTCCACTTCGCCACACTGGCTGACCCGGAAACCCCACAGGGCCACGCTGAACTCTATAATGACGGGGTGACTTTCGACTCGACACCGTCATATCTGCCGCCTTCGACGTTCGACCTCACAGATCCGAAGTTCACCGTGAACGACAGTCTCTGGTCTCAGGGCAAAGACGCGGCAGCACGGCGCTGGTCGGGCCAGCTGATCTCGGGCCGCTACGCGCAGCCTCACGATACACAAGCCGGGCTGACCAATCACCTGACCGAGGGAATTACGAGGATTCCCGCAAAGCTGAGAAACGAGCAGGGGTTTTCGGATCGCGGCTCGCTTCCTCATCACAATCAGATTGCAGTGGACGACACCGTCCCCGGTGCCCAGCACTGCCTTTACAGCGCTGAGGCCGGCCAGGCCCGGATGTCATTTGATTATCAACTCAAGTGGCGCAAAAACACTGCCATCCTTCATGTGCGCAAGGCGTTCACGGATAATTTTGCATTCTGAATCTGCCGCGAATTCCCGGAATTACCCAGTGCCGCAACAAATCGCGGTCTTCGAGAACCTTCGCGCACCTAGAGTCTTTGCGGTTGCTTTCAAAAGCAAACCGCCAAGACTCAAAGCACGCGAAGGAACGCAAAGAATCACTTGCAGGCTCTGACGCCTATAGCTCCCAACCTTTTCTGTACTCGCGAACCAGAAACTGATTGGCTTCGGGTATGTTGGTGAACTTCATGTTTTGGGCGTCCCATTCCAATGGGGGCGTCGTATGCTCTTCGTTGAAGTATTTCCGGCTGTACCGGATCGCGACTCCCGCCAACGCGATTGCTTCCGAACAGGCTGCAGCATTGAGGAAATTACCGGGCGAGGGTTTCCCGCCTTTGAAGGCCTGTATCCAATCGCTGTCTCCGCTGCCGCCACGTTTTGTCTCCGGCTGGGACAGGTTCTTCGCCTTCAGGTAGTCACCCATTTTGTTCTCGGGGATGAGTCGATTCCCCAGGATTATTCCCTTATCGCCGACAAACATTGTGCCCGCAGCGGGCATCGCTTTCTTATCCGTCTCCAATTCCTCCGGTGTGAACGGCCTCATCCCTCCGTCGTACCAATACAGATAAAGGGGCGGCCTGCCTCCCTGCGCGGCGAATTTGAAGCGGACCCTCGTGGCATTCGGGAATGAAAAGTCATTCATCTTGACCACGCTTACCTGATCGATTATTTCGCAGCAGGAACTTGGTGTTGCTTCCACAGCAATCGGGACAGGCAAGTCGAGCGCCATGAATATCGGCCAGAGGCTGTAATTTCCCATGTCGGCTATACTGCCGCCTCCGAAGTCATACCAGCCGCGAAATACCGCGTGTGTGTAATTCGGATGATAAGGACGATCTGGAGCCGGCCCGAGCCACAGATTCCAGTCAAAGCTCTTGGGAACCGGCGGCTGTTCGGTCGGCAGGCTTTGCCACTGAGGCCAGAACGGCCTGTCGGTCCAGTTGTGCACTTCTTTGAGAGCGCCGATTGCGCCGTCATTTATCATATCCTTGACGTTGCTGGTCGCGCTTCGCCAGGCCGACAGATGCGTGGCGACTCCCGTCTTGCGAGCTGTTTCGACCACTAATCTGACCTCGGATAGTCTATTCGGCAGCGGTTTATGCATGACTACGTGTTTGCCCTTTTTCATCGCCGCGATTGAAATGGTCGCATGTAGATGATCGGGAGTCATTATCTTGACCGAATCCAGGTCC
>DASQID010000390.1:0-4445 GCA_035631775.1 Acidobacteriota bacterium | reverse complement strand
CATTGCGTGCACATTGAGCCGACTGCAGGCTCCGGAATGGCTGCTTCGAGAACCGGTGCCGGGATGGTCACTGGTTTTTCGCAGTAATCGTCGAGAACCTGCGCCCAGGCTGGACAACTGCCTGGGTGTTCGACGTAAGCCTCGATGTCAGCGATATTGTAGCGAATGAGGCGACCGAGTTTTACGAACCTGGGCCCCCTCCTTTCCCGTCTCCAGCGGCGAAGAGCCGCGACCGTGCATTTCATAACCTCCGCCGCCTTTTGTTCCGTCAATAGTTCCATGCTCATTACCTCCAATTCTGCGAACCTGTTTGTCGGCCCGCTTCAATTACGCCACGATCACGTCGTGGCATCTTTGATCACCCTAATCTTCCAGCCAACGACACCCATCGAAAAAAATCCCCTCTACTATTAAGTCTCCCCGAGGGGCGAAAAGCTTACCTGGATCCGCTGTAATTCCAACTGTGACTCCTTGATGCCCAGCATTCATGCTTTGTCACAGACAGTGTCTCCGGTACCGGCATAGAGGGCGATTGAAAAAAACTCCCCCTATATACCTGTGAGTCCCAGAAAGGCCAATTCCTTACCCGCAAAAATTTGTATCTTGTCGAATTTTTCCTTGCGGCTTACCTGTTACTGAAAGTTCATGCTCCCGATGTGAAGTGCCCCGACGATACCACCGCAGGGCACAATTCAAATAAAAGTCCCCCTATAGGGAGGAGAGGTCTTCAAAAGCCTAATTACTTACCATTAGGAAAATCAAATTCGGCATTACCCCGGGTGTGGTTCCCTGCTAGGGGGCTTTGCGCTGCCTGATTTGGAACTTCAGATTCGAGTTCGAAGGATTCTGGGGTTTGGCTGTCGCGGCATCCGGCGCTTGATTTCCCGATATGAAAGCATACAGACTTGGCTGAGGAACGCGACTTGGTAAACTATCACTGAAGGGGGACTGGCGATGCCGATGAAGAATCCACCGCATCCGGGAGACTTGATAAAGACCGCGATTATTGAGCCTCTGGGTTTGAGTGTAACCAGAGCTGCCAAGATCCTGAAGGTTCGGAGAGCCACTCTTTCCGATCTCTTAAACGGCAAGTCTGCGCTAACTCCAGAAATGGCCCTTCGCATTGAGAAGGCTTTCGGCCCCGATATCGGTCACCTCCTGAGAATGCAGCTCGCCTATGACGTAGCGCGTATGCGACGAAAGGCCGGCAGGATTGCGGTCAAACGATACGTCTACGGCGTGAGAGCGCAAGATCAGCGCGGGTGACCGAACCGTGCACAAACTAGCCGCATCACAACGGCGCCTGAGCGGCGCAAGGGGACCGGGTTAACACCAACAGATGTTGAGAAATTCAATTGTCCACGCACAGGCTTTGAGCGAAGATGTGACGGTTTCTCCGTCCTTGTTCTCCCCAACAAAGGCCCCGGCGTTCCGAGACTGCGCCGGAATTCCGACTGTCGATTACGTGTCACAAACATTCGAAAACAAACACTTCAGGCATGTCGAATTAGCCGTCGATAAACTGAGAGGACAGCACGATGCGAGAGGGAACAAATCGTACTGAGATGTTTGCCTCATCCTACATTTCAAGTGAAGAGGATCAGCGGGTTAAGGGCAGCTCGGATGATGAGCGCTTCTGCAACAAGAATTTATGACTACAAGGGTCCATATGAATAAATGTCGTCATATGTGGGTTGGCATCATAGCGGCGGCAGTCCTACTTCCCGCTGTTCGCGCATCAGAGCCTTGGGACGTCTCGTTCGCGGGCGATCCTAAAGCCATAATAGAAGCCGCCAAACGAGTAGGCCTGACCTCGAAGCAGGGCGTTGTCATCCTCCTGGAGGACCATCGATACTCCATAGACGAAAATCGACGCACGGTTTCGGTCGTGAGGAAAGTCTTCCGGGCGAATAATCAGGAGGCCGTGGAAGATTGGTCGTCGGTGGAGCAGGAATACGAACCCTGGCATGAGAAGAAGCCTGAATTGCGGGCGCGCGTAATCGGGCTCGATGGGGTGATCCATTGGCTGGACCCCAAGACGATTTCGGAGTCTCCCGCGCGTGAATACGACTCCAATGTCTTTTCAGACCGACGCATCCTGCGCGCTCCGCTTCCCGCCGTCACGCCTGGGGCCGTTGTTGAATACGAAATCACCCTGCGGGAAGTGTCCCCACTCTTCGAAGCCGGAGTCACGCGCAAAGTCACAATTGTGGACTCGATCCCAATTCAACGTTTTCGAATACGGGTTGAGGCAAGCTCGAGTGTGCCTTTGCGAACGGTGGCCCGTATGATTCCGGAGTCCGCGTTGAGGCGAGAGGAATCGGGCGGTAAAATTCGGGTCGAGTGCGAGATTGGGCCTCTTCCCGTGCGCAAGAAATTCGAAGGAAATCTGCCATCCGACACTCCGAGTTATCCCTTTTTCGCGTTCTCGACAGGCTCATCCTGGCAGGAAGTTTCAGCGCGATACGAAAGTATTGTCGACCAGCAGATCCGCTTAGCGGATCTCACTCAGGTTCTTAATGGTATCGACTTGACCGGCAGTCGGCTGGCGGTTGCAGCGCTCGCAGCGAAACTTCACAAGGAGGTCCGATACACCGGATTGGAGTTCGGTGAATCGGCGATCATCCCGCAGAAGCCGGCTGAAACCCTGAAGAGGGGATACGGCGACTGCAAGGACAAAGCCACATTATTGGTCGCCATGCTTCGGGCTGCGGGGCTGGAAGCGCATGTAGCACTGCTAAGTTCAGGCTCAGATACCGATATTGAAACCGGACTTCCCGGTCTGGGCGGATTCGATCACGCGATTGCATACGTTTCAGGTGACACCCCTATTTGGATCGACGCAACAGCGAGCGAGGCGCGAATAGGCACGCTACCCTTGGCCGATCAGGGGCGTCTTGCTCTCATCGCGGATCGGAGTAGCACCACCCTAGTCCCGACACCTGAATCGTTGGCAGGCGACAACTGGTCCATCCATACGCTCGAAATTCACATGAGCGATTATGGCTCTGGGGAAATCCGCGAGACAATCGAGTCGGCTGGCTCATTTGAAACCCAGATGCGCCAGACCTTCGACAGTGAGGATCAGAAGAAGGTTAAAGAGGCACTCGACCAATACGCCAAGAACCGCTTGCTCGCGAAGTCGATAGGAGAGTTTTCAGTCACGAAAAAGGCCGATTTCAGCGGGACCTTCAGGCTGAGCTTCCAGGCGCTGAATGCAGGCCGTGCCGCGACCGAACAGGATGATGCCGTCGCGGTGATATTCCCTTACCTGGTATTTGAGGAATTGCCGTTCGCGCTTATCGGCGGCTTCGACGATGGTCTCGACAAGGACAAAAAGGATTCCCGGGAGCATGATTTTGTGTTTTCTCAACCGCACCGCATTGAATATCGCTACAAGATATTCCCACCTGCTCTCTTCAGGCCGAACAGCCTGCCTGAAACGGCTAACCTGCAGCTCGGCCCAGCAACATACAGAGCATCCTATCGCACCAATCCCGACGGGATCATCGAGGCCATATTCCAGTTCGAAACGGGCAAAAGACGCCTCACTCCGGCAGAGTTTGTTGCGCTCCGCGAGGGTCTTCGTTCTCACTCAAAGGAAACTCCCCAGATAATTTCGTTCGTATCCGAGGCGAACGAACAGGTTGCCTTGGGAGAAATCGGCAAAGCCCTGAAGCTGGTGCAGGCGAATACGAAGAAAAATCCGGATCAGGGTCGTGCCCACGTCCGGCTGTCGCGCATGCTCGTAACAGCATGTGCCGGTGAAGGTGCCGTTGTTGCGGGAAAGAAGGCGATCGAGTTGGAGCCAACCTCGAACAGCGGTTGGCAGGCGCTCGCATGGGCGTATCAGCACGACAGCTTCGGACGCCGGTTCCGCGGCAATTGGAATCCGATTGAGGCCGAGAGATGCTTTCGTGAAGCGATCAAGCTGGACCCTGACGACGTCATTCCGCGACTCGATCTCGCGATCCTCCTTGAGCACGATAACCATGGCCTGCGATATGCCAAGGGCGCTCGGCTGGCAGAATCCGTGGCTCTGTATTTGGATGCCATGAAGACCTCACCTCTCCCCATGATTCCTCAGAACCTGTGGCCGCTCTCATGCACGCCGGCAGGTATCAGGAGTCAAAGGAACATCTGAAACAAATAGCCTCCACCGAATCTCGGGCTTTGTTTTCGCTCATACTAACTGCACTGTCCGACGGCGCGGCTCGCGCAGTTGTCGAGGCCCAGTCGTCATTCCCAGACGGTAACAATCGGGCGCAATATCTCGTGGGTGCCGCGCAGGTACTGATTCAACTTCGAGAATATGAGCGGGCGCTTGAACTGACCAAGGCGGCGGCACGTGCTGTCAACATCCCCGGCATTCAGGCAAGGCTAGAGCTGTTAGGGAAGGTAAAACGCAGTGAGCAGGTACTCCTTCCTCCGACCGATCCCCGTAA
>DASQID010000389.1:0-2420 GCA_035631775.1 Acidobacteriota bacterium | reverse complement strand
TACCGGCACCGGATGCTATGAAACGGGGATCTCCTCCAACGCTCCGGAAGGCCCGGACGGGGCTGTTCACTCCTCCCGGAATAGTTTTTTGCGCACGCACGAACAGAGCTTTCGATCGTCGGTTCACTTGAGCTCTCCTGGTATAGGATCCTGAAGATTTCATTTTACTGACAAACTTCGAAAGGGCGGCTCAGGGCAGCAGGCAACTCTGGAATTTCAAGATCTGACTCCGAACTATAACAGCTTTGCGGCATCCTTCGCAAAGTAGGTGAGGATAATGTCGGCACCTGCACGGCGGATCCCGATCAGGGACTCAAGCATGACTCGCGGCAGGTCCAGCCATCCCAACCGTGCCGCTGCCATCAGCGACGAAAACTCTCCACTTACCTGATATGCCGCGAGAGGCAGACAACTGAGCTCGCGGACCATGCGGATGATGTCGAGGTACGGACCCGCAGGCTTGACCATCAGGATGTCCGCTCCCTCACCGATATCCGACTCCGCCTCCCGAACGGCCTCTCGCGCGTTGGCGGGATCCATCTGATAACTGCGGCGGTCTCCAAAGGCCGGCGCCGATTCCGCAGCCTCACGGAAAGGGCCATAGAAGCCCGAAGCATATTTCACTGCATAGGAGAGGATTGGAGTGTTCTGATAACCGTTCTTATCAAGGATGGTGCGAATGGCGGCAACACGCCCATCCATCATGTCTGACGGTGCAATGATGTCAGCCCCCGCCCTGGCATGTGAAAGCGCCATCTTCGCAAGCAGCTCGAGCGTGGGATCATTCAGTATCTCATCTCCCCGGACAACCCCACAATGGCCATGGCTGGTGTATTCGCAAAGACACACATCGGTGATTATCTGGATCTCTCTGACCTCCCTCTTCACCGCACGGACCGCTTCCTGGATAATTCCATGCTCGTCATATCCGGAACTTCCGGCCTCGTCCTTCGCGGGCGGGATGCCGAAAAGAATAATCCCGCCTATGCCCAGAGCCTTGACGGTGCGCACTTCATCCACCAGGGTGTCGATTGACCACTGGTAATTGCCAGGCATTGAGCCGATCTCCCTCTTCACTCCCTGGCCGGGGCAAACGAATAACGGATAGATGAGATTTTCAGGTGAGAGGCGTGTTTCGCGCACCATCCTGCGCAGCATCTCGGTCATGCGGAGTCTTCTCAGCCGTGTCACCGGAAATGCCATGGCTTGCCTCCTGGTTGGAAGGTTTGCACGTCAAAAGAGGGCGCCGAAATATAGTATCACGGCGCATGAAAGCCGCAACCAAAGGAGTTTGGCGTTCCTTCGCCGTGGGTCCTGCGCAAGTAATAACTTCACAATTTGGCTAAGGGAAAAGTACTGTGGCGCCTGTCTGATGACCCCCCGCACATGAATAGACTCTGACCCAAAATGCAACCTTATTGCTGCGCGGAACCTGAGCCGCAAAGGCGCCAAGACAGGTTTTGAATCCTTGCCGAGGTGGCAACTAACCTTTGAAATTTGTGGCCGATTTTTTCTGGGCATCTATCCATAGTAAAATCTTCAACTGCCATGAAAATGCCTAAGCTCCTTCCACTGGAAACCGAAACCGAGAGAACGCTTGTCAAATACAACATGCTGTTACGAGGCGACAGTGTTGTCGTCGCCGTCTCTGGTGGAGCGGACTCCATGGCACTGCTGCACTGCCTGCATCGGCTCACGCCCCGCTGGGATCTCAAACTATGCGCGGCGCACCTCAATCACCGGCTCAGGGGCAGAGAATCAGACCAGGATGCCGAGTTTGTGGGGAGTGCGTGCCGCGAACTGGGAATTCCATTGCACTCCGAGGTTGCGGAAGTCGGGCAGGAGGCTGCTGCCAGGAAGCGGAACCTGGAGGAAATGGCGCGTGAGATCCGTTATGAGTTTCTGCGCCGGGTGGCCCGTCGGAGCGGGGCACAGAAGATCGCCCTGGGACACACTCTCAACGACCAAGCTGAGACGGTCCTGATCCGGTTCCTGCGCGGCAGTGGGAGTGAGGGACTCTCTGCCATCCATCCTGTTGTAGACGGTGTGATCGTCCGTCCGCTCCTCGGGTGTTCTAGAGATAAGATACTGAAGTATTTAAAGATTCGTGGGCTATGCTTCCGCGAGGATTCCTCCAACCGCGATTTGGCGATTCGGCGCAACCGTGTACGGCACGAGCTGATTCCGTATCTGGAAGAACACTTCAACCCGCGTCTGATCGAGACCCTTGCGGCGTCGGCGGAACTGGCCCGGGAAGTCGCCGGCTACCTCGAATCCCAGGCAACTTCGGTGTTCGGGTCGCTCCAGAACCAGGAAAATAGGGGAGTAGCCGTTCAGGTCGAGCGCCTCCGGGAGCTGCCTAGAGCCCTGCAAAAATCGGTCGTGCGTCTGGCAATCCGAACGTGCCGAGGTAATTTGCG
>DASQID010000388.1:0-2675 GCA_035631775.1 Acidobacteriota bacterium | reverse complement strand
AGGGCTCTACCGGCATTATAAGGCGGTTGCGGAGGCCGTGGATCTTCCCTTGGTGCTGTACAATATTCCCGGACGTACCGGCGTCAATATGTTGCCTGCCACGGTCGCCAGATTGTCGGTGATCAAGAATGTCGTCGGTGTCAAGGAAGGGAGTGGCTCGGTCCAGCAGGCGTCGGACATCGTGCAGACGTGTGGTGAACGCCTCACACTGTTGGCCGGAGACGATGCCCTGACGCTTCCCATGATGGCGATTGGAGGCAAGGGCGTGATCACCGTCACGGCCAATATCGTTCCTACGGACATGGCCAATCTCGTGAAGGCCTTTGCCACGGGGAAGATTGAGGAAGCCCAGAAGATTCACTTCAAACTATCCCCGCTGTTTGCGGCGTTATTCTATGAGACCAATCCGATCCCGGTGAAAGAAGCGCTCGGCATGATGGGAAAGATCGATCCCGAGTTGCGGTTGCCGCTCTGTGCCATGGCAACAGAAACTCGGGAGAAACTCGCGAGTGTCTTAAAGGACATGGGTCTCATCTAGACATTAGCTGGGCGCGGAACGTTCATTTATGATCAAGGTCGTTGTTGCAGGAGCCGCCGGTCGGATGGGTTGCCGGTTGGTCGCGTTGGTAAAGGATTCTACTGCCTTGGCCCTGGCGGGCGCGATCGAACATAAGGGGCATCATGCCATGGGGGAGGATGCCGGTGAAACAGCCGGCAGCGGCCGCGCCGGGGTCTCGATTACAGATGACCTTTCCGCTCTGTTAGACCGGGGGGAAGTCGTGATCGATTTTTCTTCGCCCGAAGCCACGCTCACTCATCTCCGTGTGGTGTCGCAGCACCGTCGAGCTATGGTCATCGGCACGACAGGGTTCTCGGTTGCAGAGATGGAGGAGGTCAAGACGCTGGCTCGCCAAGTCCCCTGCGTGTGCTCCCCAAATATGAGTGTGGGAGTGAATTTGATGTACAAGGTCATCGGCGAGATGGCCAAGACCCTTGGGGATGAGTACGATATCGAAGTGATCGAAGCCCATCATCGATTGAAAAAGGATGCGCCCAGCGGCACGGCGCTCAAGATCGCCGAAGTCCTGGCGAGAGCCGTGAATCGTGATTTAAATCAGGTTGGGGTCTATGCCCGGAAAGGCTTAATCGGTGAGCGGAAGAAGGGCGAGATCGGCATTCAAACGATTCGTGCGGGGGATATTGTCGGCGATCACACCATTCTCTTCGGTGGTATGGGTGAGCGTATCGAAGTGACGCATCGGGCCAGCAGTCGAGACACCTTTGCACGAGGGGCGTTGCGGGCTGCGCGGTGGGTCGTCAGGCAGCCACCGGGCTTGTACGATATGATGGACGTCCTGGGTCTTCGGTAGTTCCCGCCATCTGCAGATCCATTTTTCGATCAAGACACGGACGATGACTGTCGCCGAGGAATTCGATCCGCGTCCTACGCGTGTTGTTCACACGAGCCGAGAAATGTGGGGCAATGAATCCAGGATTATCGTCCCGTGCGGGACGGTTTAGTCATGGCAGTCCCACACCAGGGGTAAGCAATGAGGGGTTGCTCCGTGGTGTCGCTGATCATGCGATGGCATGATGGGCAGTTGAGGAGGGCAATTACTGGAACCGGCGCAAACTTGTGAATGGAGAGGCAGGTCGGGATTTACCGCCTAACTCTCCCGAGGTCTTGCTCAGCGGCGAAGCCGAGTGAGCAGGTTTCCCCTTGGGTGTGCGTTGTAGCGAGGCGGATAGCAGATTCGTTGCGCAGCTTCTATCTCTTCGAGGGGCGGGCAGATAGCCACGACACACGGCTTCAAACACCTTTTGCTCGTGGTGTCTGAGCGGTTTCGAGTGGGTCATCCCGCGATCAATGTCGCGCGGTGAGCGGCCGAGGTTCTTGGTCCGCAGCTTTCCGACGACCACAGTTCAAACACGCAAAGACCATGATCGCGAGTCCGGCGTTCAAGTCCACTGCCCGTTCCGGCAACATTGTTCCGCGGCATTTATCGCATGTCTTCATGGGCGCACTCTATCATCGTGCGAATTGGAAGCATATCCATCAGAAGTACTGGTAAAGGGGGTTCATTACGACCAGATCAGACTGGGCCGATTGGCCTGATAGTAATGAGAAAGCAAGGATCATCTTGAGGCTTCAGTCTGGGGTCGTTCTCCTTGACAGGAAAGAGCCTGTCCCATAGGATTGTGGTCCTGAAGCGCTCCCTCTACTATGTATAGAATTATCCTCATTCTCGCGCTGCTCTTGGTCCTCTATTTTCTCTTGCGCAGCGCAATTCGAGAACTCAAGGGAAAGGGGGGCGGGGAACGTCTCCCTCTCGATAAGAATCAAATGGTGCAGGATCCTGTGTGCCGCGTATTTGTGCCGCGAGGGTCGGCGACGACGGAGGACATCGGAGGACAGACCTATTATTTTTGCAGTCGGACGTGCGCGAACATGTTTGAAAAACAATTGGCGGGTCAGCAGCCTGAATAACTATAGTCCGAGAGCTTCTCTTCTTTATCAAACTTGAGCGTGATCTGGCATTGATTGGGTGAGAAGTTGAATATTGGAGGGCCGGATTTCCCACCGGCGATGCGATAGTAGGTCCAGGTTTCGCCGCCGAAGAATCTTGGTGCCTTGCCATCCGGGGCGCCCCAGTTCTTTTCGAACCAGGCTTTGT
>DASQID010000387.1:0-2581 GCA_035631775.1 Acidobacteriota bacterium | reverse complement strand
ACCGGCCGCTACATGGCCGACTAAGGGATTTACGATTGACGATTAACGATTGACGATTGGAAAGACAGGGATTCAGGATTTAACTGACGCCTTGCTGTCATCGGGGGGGTTTTTCCGCACCCGTTAGGAAAAGCCCGATCGCCGGTCTGATGACCGGCGCCACAGGACTTTTCTTTTAGCCAAATCGTGGAGTTATTTTTGCGCGGTCCCATAGCTTTACGCGCATGCCTGTAAGGGCGAGAGGCTTTTTCTCCTCGACTGCGTCGACTTCGCTACCCTTTGTCTCGCCTGAAAGCGAGGAGTTTCCAACATCCTAACCTACATTGGGACAACATACCCCGATGGTAACAATTCGTTAGTCAAATTCCGGATCCCCGTCTTTTCAATCGTCAATCGTCAACCGTTAATCGTCAATTCGAAAGGCGGATAGTTTTTGAGCTGTAGCTGGATGCAGCCGGGGGAAAAGTGATCACTAATGTGCCATCCGCAGCGCTTCCCCGCCAATGGGCACCCTCAACCTTTTCGGGCTTCTTTCCGGATCGCACGCGCAGCGCATACTCCGTGCCCGATCTCCCTTCCACTTCCAGGGTGTAGAGCTTGCGCTCCTCCTCCCAGCCAAGATGCAGAACCTTGATTTCGGCGGTTGAATCGCCCGGCAGCGTGCTTCGCATGGGCTCCAAGATGCGAAGGCCAGGTAACAGCATGACCCTGATCTCATCATTCCCCGTCAGCTGCAGCCTGACATCGCAATGAACGTCCTCCGTTTGACGCGTCTTGAACTCCGCTTCCTTCCCATTGACAAGAACGCGTTGCAGTAGGGATCCCGCCTCGAAGCCGGGCGAGAACTCGACCCGAAAGCCTGTCAACCCGTGCGAGGCGATACGATAAATCGCCTCGTCCGGCCGGCGCAGGTAATCGATGTCCATCGACCCGCCGCCCGCCCTCAGGTTCCGGACGCCCATCCGATCCCAGCGCGCTGGCAGATGCGGCTCGAGCCGGATTCGTTGCTCTGCGGCCGCCGGGTAGAATCCCAACATGCCTTTGAGCAGCGGCGTGACGATGCCGGCCGACGAGAAGAGCTGATGCGGCACTGCGGTATCCAAGGCGGCGTAGTAATCACCCGAGAGAAGTTCGGGGGCAAATCCCAGGGAGTGAGCGCAGGTCAGGCCGGCGTTCTGCTCCCAGTGCCGGAAGCCGGACACAGGGCGGTGAGAGCGGTATTCGGCCCAGGCAAGCAGGCCGTTCAGGAAGGGCCACACCGCACCATTGTTGTAACTGACCGGATCATAGAGCCTGCTCTCACGGGTCAGCATGCGCGCCCCCCAGTCCGTGCTGATCTCGGCGCTCGCCAGGCGATCGAGCGTGGCGGACGCGTATTCGGGCCGCGCGAGACCGAACATGATCGAAACGGCGGGCCACACAGTCAGTTCGTCGCTTCTCCCGCCTCCTTCGGTCAGTGCGAAAGAAAGTATCTTCTTTTCCGGGTTCCAGAACTTCTTGTTGAAGCCGGCTGTTCCCTTTTCGAACCGCTCGTTTGCTTTCAGCGCAAGCTCATCGTCGTGCATGGCCCGTGCAAGGTGAGAAATGGCCCGGTGCGCTTCGATGCTGACGCCGCCAAGATACACGTCGGTGGCAAGCCGGTTCAGAAGGGTTCCGGTCTCGACTGCGGCTAATCCCGCCTTGGAGTTGTCCATCATTCCATCGCCGTCAGCGTCGGTGGAAAGGCAGTAGCTGTAAGCCCTTTTGAGCGATTCCCAGGACTCACGGACTAAACTTTCGTCTCCGGAATGCTGGTAATAATTGTCCATGGCGATGAGGTAAAGAGGCGTGGTGTCGGCGTGATAGTACCCATAGGGATATTCCTTGAACCACGGAATCATTGCTCCGGACTGGGACAGCTCATGCATCATCTTGCCGTCCTCGCGCTGGTTTACGCGCAGGAATGCCAGTTCCTGCCTCAAGGTGGAAAAGTCACCAAGTGCGGCTACTGCAAATGAGTTCAGGAATGTATCCCCGCCGAAGAACCAGCCGAAGCCCGGCCGAGTACTCGTTCCCGAGAGGCCGAGGCCGGCGACCTGTCCGCAGCCCAGCTGCGGATTGCAGATGAATCCGCTGTCCAGTGCTACCTTTGCCCATTCCAACGCGCGATCCAGCTCGGGCTCGGGAGAGTCGAGACCGGCGAAATCCGTCCTCAGGTGGGCGAAGTGCTCCGCCTTCGACCGGTAGAGCAACTGGGCATTCGCCAGAATCCTGAGATAGGATTCGCTCACCTTGTCGGCGGCATCCAGTCCTCCCGCGATGGCGATGGGAATAAAGTTATCTCTGGCATAGGAAGGATCCACATCGATGTGAAACTGGGTAGGAGAGTCGGGAAGGTTGTGCGCAGGCTGCTCGGAATAACGCGTGGCCGCGGGGGAGCCGATAACCGCGGAGTGACGGCGCAGGCTTTCACTGATGATAAAGGCCTTGAGCTTCTCGTCCCAGTAGCTGTACTGGCCGCCCAGACCTGCCGGCCACATCGGGAGTAGATCGATGAGGAAATTGACCGTAACGGAGACTTTCCGATTTGCCCGGATGTCGA
>DASQID010000386.1:0-8635 GCA_035631775.1 Acidobacteriota bacterium | reverse complement strand
AGGGGCGTCAGAACGCCTGAACACGACCGCCCTTCTGTCGCCCTCCAGGGCTCTCGAGCTCCTCGATTCCCAACCCCGGGCTGCGCTGCGCTTGCCCGGGGCTACTGGCTGTGCGCCCTTCCAGGGCGCGGGCTTGCTGTTATGGTTGATCCCTGCATTTCCATGTCTCATCTTGCCCAACGAACGCCAAAGCCCTTTCGAGTCTCACCGCCAGAGGCGGTGGTCTACCTTAATCAAATTACAGAAACGGGCTAAGGCAAGAGGCCGGTGCGCTGCAAGCTCTTGAGGAGGTTATAGTTCAAGACCAAGTCCAGCCGAATCCGTTGAGCCACCGGGCTGCGATTCCCCACTCCCCGGGTCAGATATGGGGCAACGGCGAGCTCAGGGAAAATCTGGAAGTTGACCATGAGGAAAATACGCTTTCCGGTCAGAAATCGATCGGCATTCAGGTTCCCGTAGTTGGGATCAATTTGAGCATAGCCCCCGCCGAGAGTCAGTCTGCGGACCAGCAGTTTTTCGCCATAGAGCGCGAATCCGTAATCCGGGCGCACGTCGACGCGCTGGTAATTTTCAAATCGGACGGTGTCGAGAACACGCATCTCCGGAGCGCTCAGCTTGACGGCCTCCCGCAGCGTTTCACTTCCGTCCTGGAGGGTGTAGTCCAGCGAGGCCCCGATGCGCTTGCCGAACTTCTTGGCAACCAGGAACTGATGATAGTTGGACTGCTTGAGCCTGTGAAAGCGCTTGTTCAGGTTGGGATTGGTCGTGTCTCCCAGGTAAGCGTAGGTTACCGAGATCTCGTCGAGAAAAAAGCGATCCGGGCGCTTGATGCTGATCCTTTCCCCGACAATGTATCCATCGTCGTCGTAGCTGGTGATCTCGCTGGACTCCCCGCGCTGGAGGTACAGCCCGCCGTATTCCAGCACCAGCCCCTTCCACGGCACCGCCGCAAGAAAAAGCTGCTTGACCGCGAGGTTGCTTTGCGCGTCGCCCGTACCCCAGCCGGAGTTGTTCCAAGACCCGATGAACTGCCGCCCGCTGAATATGCCGGCATTGAGTGTGAGGCGGCCCCGCTTGTCCAGCTTCAAGCGCCCCCTGAACGATTCCTTGTGCTGCATCTGGTTGGCTGTCGTCACCCCTGCGCTGGATTCGACGTACCTGTAGCGGGAGTAGAGCGTCGCTGACTGCAGCTCGAACCACCGAATGTTTTCGTTGCCCGGCCCGTCCGCCCCGGCAGAAGCGGCCGGGATCAGGAGGACAAGCAGCCCGGCGAGAACGCGAAGTGCCCCAGGTGTGGCCAGGTAACCCATCCGCCTAAAGTACAACAAAATTGAATAACTTTGGACGAATTTGTGCGAAAATCCCCTCCCTGCCAAGCTTATAACAGGGATCAGGTTATAGTCCTGTCTCTGGCCTTGATTTTGCTTGAGCTGAAAATGAAAAAACGAACCGCAAAGACCAGATCATCTTCCGGGCACTTAGTTGGTTCCTGTCGCAAGACTCGACGAATCGCCCGTCAGGTCGGGCCCCGGAGGGGCCCAAGCAAGTAGGAGGGGGCGCAAGCCACCGGATAGGATATTGCATAATATCGAGCCCCGGCAGGGGCGAAAGGCCTTTGTATGCCACGTGTTATCTGTCGCCCCTTCAGGGCTCTGATCTTTCTTGACAATCCCAACCCCGGGCTGCGCTTCGCTTGCCCGGGGCTATTGGCTGGCGCCCCTCCGGGGGAAATAGGAAATAGGGGACGCTCCCCGTTTTTTCCGAAAAAAGGAGCGCACCATGCTTTCCGATTTCACGTTTTTCGGAAAAAACGGGGAGCGTCCCCTATTTCGAGACAAGTGCACCGATCACAAGTCGCCTTTAGGCGTCACAGCTCCACAGCTCAAACCTCTCGCCTTGGAGGCGAAGGATGTTTAAGTTCGTAAGTGGAAAGGCCTCATAGATGAACAAAGGACTCGATAAGGAGACCCTCGAGCTGACCCTGGCAGCAATTGCCGAATTTACCACCGAGAAGCTGCCGGAGAAAAAACTTCTGGAACTCGACGCGAAGGACGAGTTCCCCGTGGAGATCGTCCGCGACATGTGCGGCGGAAGCCTGGGCATCCAGCTGCTGTTCATTCCCGAGGAGTTCGAGGGAATGGGAGGCGGGGCGTTCGACGTCTACCGCGTCTGCGAGGAGATGGCTCGAATAGATCTGGGAATATCAACCGGGGTTCTGGCCACGTTTCTGGGGAGCGATCCGATCGTCTTCGGCGGCACCGAGGAGCAGAAGAAGAAATGGCTCACACGCATCGCGCGCGAAGGGCTGCTCATGGCCTATGGGGCCACGGAACCGGAGGCGGGCAGCGACCTTGCAGCGTTGCGCACCTCCGCGACCCCTGTCCATAATAACGGCAAAGTCGCGGGTTACAGGATCAACGGCGCCAAGCAGTGGATCAGTAACGGCGGCTACGCGGACCTCTATAGCGTTCTGGCCTCGGCTCCCGGGGGCCCGAGCTGGTTTGTGGTAGAGAAGGATACGCCCGGATTGAGCCACGGCAAGCCCGAAGAAAAGCATGGAATACGGGCAAGCAATACCGCAGCGGTGATCCTCGAAGACGTGTACGTCGACGCCGATCGCCTCCTGGGTGACAAGGAGGGACAAGGACTCATTCAGGCTCAGCTGGTTTTCGGCTATACGCGCCTGATGGTCGCCGCCTTCGGGCTGGGCGCAGGCTGGTCGGCAGTCGACCGCGCCATACCGTACTCCATGGGACGAATCCAGGGAGGCGCGCCGCTCTCCGAGAAGCAGGGCTACACCCACAAGCTCATCGTCCCACATGCCGTCCGGCTGGAAGCCAGCCGAGCCTACATCGAAGAAACGGCCTCGCAAATCGACAGCGGCGCGGGGACCCTGAACACCGAGGGGGCCATTGCGAAGTACATGGCCACCGAGGCCGGAAACGGCGCCGCAGATGCCGCCGTTCAGGCTTTGGGCGGATATGGGTTCGTGCGCGAATACATAGTCGAAAAGATCCGGCGCGATGTACGCATCACGACCATCTATGAGGGTACCTCCGAAATCATGGAGATGACGATCTGCCGCGATCGCTGGCAGCAGCATCTCAAGACCAAGGGTCAGTACTATCACACCATGGCCGGCCTCATGGACGAGCTGCACGCGCGCCATCCCGAGGTCGGCGCCAACATCGCCTGCCTTGGCTTCCGGGCGCTCGCGGAACTGCTGGAGACATCCAGAATACAGCGGCTCACCCGGCATCAACACATCCTGTTCCGGCTGGGCCAGCTGATCGCATACGCCGAAAGCGCAGGCAGCCTTGCCCGCCGTGCCATGAACGCCGCGGACGGCACTTTGAATGAAAAGGCCCATACACGTTTCGACGCCAGGGCGCTGGCGTCCATCAGCCGTGTGTTTGCCCGCGAGGCGGCAATGAAGATTGCCGCCGACGGCCTGAGCTGGCTGACCGGCGCCGGGGGGGTTCCGGTGAGTCAGATTGCCGATTTCGAAAAGAGGCTGGGCATTTCGGCGATCTATCGCGCACAGGCGGGCAACATACAGGACATGGACTACATAGCGGACGTTTTATACGGAAGACAGAAGTCATCCTAGTCAGTTTCTGTCGCGAAATTCGATGAATTGCCCATCAGGTCGGGCTCCGGAGGGGCCCAAGCAAGTAGCCGGGGCCGCAACAATTGAAAACTGGGGACGCTCCCCTATTTTCTGAGCAAACTGCTTTGGAAACCGTAGGAGATTGACCAGAAAATAGGGGAGCGTCCCCAGTTTTGGCGCGAAGAGTTCCGAATTCACTGAGGGAATAATGAAATCATCGGCTCATAAGGCAGTGGCAATCGTAGGTGTGGGAGCCGTCCTGCCCGACGCTCCCGACGCGCGGGCCTTCTGGGAGAACATAAAGAACGGCCGCTACAGCATCACGGATGTCCGGAAGGACCGCTGGGACCCGGATCAATACTACGATCCGGATCCGAAAGTCCCGAACAAGAGCTACTCCAAGATCGGCGGCTGGGTCCGCAGCTGGGAATGGGATCCGCTGAAGTGGCGCATGCCGATTCCTCCCCGCGTCAGCAACGCGATGGATCTTACCCAAAAATGGGCAGTGGTCACGGCGCGCGAAGCGCTGGCAGATTACGGATATCCCGCGCGCCCCCTGAATCCGGAACGCACCGCCGTTATCCTCGGCAACGCCATGGGCGGTGACACCCACCTCTATTCGGCTGCCCATGTGTTCCTGCCGGAGTATGCCCAGGAGTTGATGCTCGCCCCCAGTTTTTCCGCGTTGCCGGCCGAAGTGCGGCGGGCCATCCTCGACCAGATGTCGCAAGGCATCGACAGGCGCATGCCGACGATCACGGAAGACACGATGCCGGGCGAACTGTCCAACATCATTGCCGGCCGCATCGCTGCCCTCTACGACTTCAAAGGCCCGAATTTCGTCGCGGACGCCGCCTGCGCATCCGCCATGGCTGCCATGACGGCCGCCATCGGCGGGCTCGTGGAGGGCGACTTCGATGCCGTTCTCACGGGCGGCTTGGATGCGAACATGAGCCCGTCCACCTACGTCAAGTTCTGCAAGATCGGCGCGCTTTCCGCCACCGGAACCCGCCCATTTGCCGAAGGAGCGGATGGATTCGTCATGGGTGAAGGGGGCGTGACATTCCTGCTGAAGAGGCTGGCCGATGCCGAACGCGACGGCGACAGAATATATGCCGTAATCCGTGGGCTCGGCGGATCGAGCGACGGCAAGGGCAAGGGTATCACCGCACCGAATCCCGCCGGACAGAGGATTTGCGTGCGGCGCGGATGGCAGAATGCCGGCGTCGCGCCCGCAGCCGGCGACATGATCGAGGGCCACGGCACCTCCACAAGGGTGGGAGATGTCGTCGAGGTTCAGAGCCTGAGTGAGGTGTTCACCGAGTTCGGCGTTCCCCCGGGCACTCTGGCTCTCGGCTCCGTGAAATCCAACCTCGGGCATCTCAAGGGTGCAGCCGGCGCGGCGGGGATTCTGAAGGCCATGTTCGCGCTGCACGAGAAAGTGCTTCCCCCCAGCCTCAACTTCCGCGCTCCGAATCCCGACATCGACTTCTCCAAGTCGCCCTTCAAGGTAAATACGGAGTTGAGACCATGGGACAAGCCAAAGGATGGGCCGCGGCGGGCCGGCGTGAGCGCGTTCGGTTTCGGCGGAACCAATTTCCACATCGTCCTGGAGGAACACATCCCGGGGAGGATACAGGCCGAGCTGAAGACAAGCATCTCCGTACCTGAGTTCCGTCCCGGTCCGGCATCGCAGACGGCAGTCAAAGCGCCGCTGAGGGGCGCATTGGTAATCGGCGACGGATCCGAGGCGGCGATAACAAACCGCCTGCAGGCGATTCTGCAGGATGCGGCTGCCGGCAAGGCTCCGGAACGGACTGCCCCCTATGAAGAAGACCTCCGCGCGCCGGTGCGTCTGGCCATCGACTACGGCAGCGCTGCGGAACTGGCCGAGAAAGCCGGGAAGGCGCTCAAGGCCTTCGAGGAGCAGCAGGCCGGCCGATGGAAGGCGTTGCGCGCCAAGGGAATCTTCCTGGGCAGAGGCCCCGCGCCCAAGGTGGCGTTTCTCTTCGCCGGACAGGGCTCGCAGTACGTCAACATGCTCAAGGAGCTGAAGCTCAGCGAGCCGGTCATCCAGGAAGCTTACACCGAAGCGGACCGGGTCATGCGTGAAGTGCTCGGGAAGCCGCTGAGCGAATTCATCTACCTCGACGAATCCGATGAGAAGGCCCTGGCGGAAGCCGAGCAGCACCTCAAGCAGACCGCCATCACCCAGCCGGCGGTTCTGGCGACCGAGATGGCGCTTGCCCGCCTGCTGGCATCCTATGGGATCACGCCGGATATGGTGATGGGGCACAGCCTGGGCGAGTACGGAGCACTGGTGGCGGCGGGTTCATTGAACTATGACGAGGCCCTGCGTGCCGTGAGCGCCCGCGGCGCCGAAATGACCCGCTGCGCCATGGAAGATAACGGCATCATGGCCGCGGTGTTCGGCCCGATCGAGAAAATCGAGGGCATCCTGAAGGCGATCGACGGATATGTCGTCATCGCCAATATCAACAGCACCGGAGAGGCCGTGATCGGCGGCGCGACCACGGCAGTGCAGAAGGCGATGGAAGCCTTGCGCGCGGCCGGATACAGGGCGCAGCAACTCCAGGTCAGCCACGCCTTCCACACAAAGATCGTGGCTGCCGCGGGAGAGGCCCTGGGCCACGTGCTGCGCAAGATGGATATCCGCCCGCCCAGCATCCGCATCATTTCCAACGCCACCGGAGAGTTCTATCCGATGGGACCGGGTGTCGTGCCGGAGATGATAGCGCTCCTCGAAAAACAGGTGTACTCCTCCGTGCAGTTCGTCAAGGGCTTGAACACCCTATACGAAGCCGGGGCGCGGTTGTTCGTCGAGGTCGGGCCGAAGCGCGTCCTCTATGGGTTCGTCGAGAACGTCTTGGGAGAACGGGAAGGGGTGCAGACTCTCTTTACCAATCATCCGAGGATCGGCGAGGCGGAGTCGATCAATCTCGCGCTGTGCGGCCTCTACGCAGCCGGACTGGGAACCGGCCGTTCGAAGACTGAGGCAGTCAAGGAAACCGCGGCCGGGCCCAGGATTAGCACGCCGCCCGCCGAGATCGCCCCTCCAAGACCGCTTGTTGCGGCACCCGCGCCGAAGCCGCTTGCCGGGCCCATCACGCCAGCGCCACGGCCTGTCACATCGCAGGCTGACCGCTATGTCGAACTCGGCCACCTGTTCGCCGACTTCCTCGAGCGCGGATTCCGGATCTACTCAGAGGGCAAATCCGCGGCATCGGCTCCTGTGGATGTCGTTATCACCGGCGCCTCCCTCGGGCTGCCCGGCGTGGATCGCGTATTTGACGATGCGAATGTCGCGCGAATGCTGCGCGGCGATCAGTTCATCGACGCGGTTCCCGTGGACCTGCGCAAGGCGATGGTCGAGAAAAACATCACCCGTCTGGTGAAGACCGCAGGGGGTGAGGGCCGGTTTGAGTCCATCGAGAACCTGGATGACGTGATCAAACTAGCGGCGCGCGGCAGGAACCTGGATTTGGTTCGGGACTTCGGATTCCCCGAAGACCGGCTTCCCGCGCTGGACAACGTGACCCGTCTGGCCATCGGCGCGGGCATCGACGCTCTGCGCGATGCCGGCATCCCGCTGGTCATGCGCTATAAAACCACCACGAAGGGAACCAAGCTGCCGGACCGCTGGGGTCTCCCGGACGATATGCGCGATGACACCGGCGTGCTTTTTACATCCGCCTTCCCGGGCTGCGACTCCTTCGAGGAGATTATCAGCGGATTTTATCGAGACCGCATTCGCCGCGAGCGCCTCGGCGAGTTGGCCAGCCTGCGCGAGCAAGCGCTGCGTATGGGCAACACGGGCAACGGGATCCTCGAGGAAATCAACCGCCGCACCGCGGCACTGCGGGCCGAAATCGAAAAGAACCCGTATGTCTTCGACCGCCGCTTCCTCTTCCGCGTGCTCTCCATGGGCCATTCCCAATTTGCGGAGTACATCGGAGCCCGCGGGCCCAACACGGCAACCAATGGCGCCTGCGCCAGCGGCACCCAGGCGATCGGTATGGCAAAGGATTGGATCCAGACCGGCCGCTGCCGGCGTGTCATAGTCGTCTCCGCCGATGACATCACCTCGGATAACCTGATGGGCTGGTTTGGCTCCGGGTTTCTAGCTTCCGGTGCCGCGGCGACCGACGAAGTCGTGGAGAACGCCGCGACCCCGTTTGACCGCCGCCGGCACGGCCTGATCATCGGCATGGGCGCTTCGGCAATGGTTGTCGAAAGCGCCGAGTCCGCGCGCGAGCGGGGCATCCGGCCCATCTGCCGGCTGCTTGGGTCGGTTGTGGCCAACAGCGCCTTCCATGGATCGCGCCTCGACGTCGGCCACATCTGCCTGGTCATGGAAAAACTCGTCGCTGAGGCAGAGGTGCAATGGGGCATCAACCGCTACGAGATCGCTCCCCAGACAGTCTTCGTCTCGCATGAAACGTACACCCCCGCCCGCGGCGGCAGTGCTTCGGCGGAAGTTTTCGCCCTGCGCCACGTTTTCGGGGATGCCACAGACCAGATCATCGTCGCCAATACAAAAGGCGCCACCGGCCACCCGATGGCCGTCGGCATCGAGGACGTGGTCGCGCTGAAGATTCTCGAAACCGGCATCGTTCCTCCGGTCGCAAACTTCAAGGAGGTCGACCCGGAGCTTGGCCCGCTGAATCTTTCCAAGGGAGGCCAATACCCCGTTCAATATGCACTGCGCCTGGGTGCGGGGTTCGGCTCGCAGATTTGTATGACGCTCACACGCTGGGTGCCGAGTCCGGACGGCAGCCGCCGGCCTCCCGACTCGCTAGGCTACCGCTATCGCATCGAGGATCCCGCGGCCTGGGGTACCTGGTTGAAGCGGGTTACGGGATACGACGCCCCTGAGATCGAGGTGGCACAGCGGACATTGCGGGCCAAGGACCAGGGTCCATCCTCGAAACTCGAGAGCGCGGCGGTGCAGCTGCCCGCAATCCCAAAGCCGTCTCCGGCGCGAGAGGCCATCCATGCTCAACC
>DASQID010000385.1:0-8496 GCA_035631775.1 Acidobacteriota bacterium | reverse complement strand
GCCCAGATGCCGTCGTCCCACCATCTCCACTCATTTGTAAAGCGACCCTCGGCGCCGACTTTGATGGTGTGCTTGCTCCGCACGAACGTAAGGTTGTCCGTGATGTGGCGGACCGGTGGTTTGCGCTGCTGGGAGAAAGTCGGATCGAGGGGGTCGGCGAAGAGGTTGGGGTCGGCGAGCAGCATGGGTCCCTGCAGGCGGGCCTGGCGATCGAGGTCCAGGTGGTAGTACTTGTAGCCAACGCGCAACTCATTCACCAGGCGGGCACTAATGGCCCAATCCGAGCCGAAGGAGAAACCCCATCCCCAGGCGTTGGCGTGTCCGTACGGCAGGCCCGGGTAACGGGCGTCGGTTGGGCCAACGTTGTCGACGTTCCTGTTGGTACGGCGGGTCCAGCGGAAGAACAGCCGATGGTCGTGCCAAACGCTGTGGTCGGCCCTGAGGGTGAACTGGTCGTCGTAACTGTCTTGCTGGTTTTCGGTGGCCAGGTTGTTGAAGCGGTAGCCGGCGGTGTCGAGCCCGTCGCCAATGTCGAAATTGTTGGGATCGGGAAGCTCTGCGAGAATCTTGGCCACCTCCGGATCGATGCCTTTCTTGCGCGGGTCGGCCGCAAGGATATCGAATGTTTGCAGGGCGCCCGTGCCAGGTGTTTTCCAGCGGAACAATCCGCTCTTGGCTTCAGCCGTGAGGACGGTGCGGTTACGGACCAACTGCTGGGCAGTTCGCAGCCCCTGGAAATTGCCAAATACGAACGTGCGGTCGCGGAAAATCGGCCCGCCGACGGAGACGCCGAACCTGTTCTGGATGAATTTCGGCCGCGCGATCGGCGTGAGCGAGGAGTTGTTGAAAAAGTTGTTGGCGTTGAGCGCCGTGTTGCGGAGGTACTCGAATGCTCCACCGTGCCAGGTATTGGTACCCGAACGTGTGATCAGTTCGATCTGGCCACCCGCATTGCGGCCGTATTCGGCCTTGCCGCCACTGGTTACAATGCGAAACTCCTCGATGGAATCCGTATTGAAGCCTGTGGTCGCAAAGCCGAAGTACGGCGTAAGGCTGTCGTTGACATCGATGCCGTCCAGCCTCGTGTTGGATGAACCCTGCCGCGTGCCGTTCACGCTTGAGGATATAAAAGGCGCGCCGGGCTTGGTCTGGACACCCGGGCTATAGATGCCGAGACTCAGCGGCGCCCGCCCCAGTTGGGGCAGGCCCTCGATGTCCCGCAGAGTAACGGCCTGCGCGATCTGGGCATCCGCGGTCTGGGCGCGTTCGGCGCCCGCGTGCACCACAATGCTCTCTTTTATGTCGCCGATCTCCAGCTTGACGTTCTGCACCACCGTCCCGCCCGCGTTCAGTTCAAGATCGGACACCACGATCTTCCGAAATCCCGCGGCCTCAACGCTGAGCATGTAGAACCCGGGCTGCAAGGATGGGAATATGAAGATGCCTTTGATTGTGGCGGATGTCTCTGCTTGTATCTGGGTGCGAGTATTTAGCACCGAAACAACGGCGCCAGGCACGACGGCGCCGGAAGGGTCACGGACCACTCCTTCCAGCCGGGCGCTGCCGACCTGAGCGACGGCCGGTCGACATAGCATCATGATGACTAGGGGTACAACGTGCAGACGCGCTCGCAGGTACCACATGGGGGGGACTCCTACGCGAACCGCTTGTCCCGAGCGTACACCGGTCGGAGGAGGGAGTCAATTAGGGAGCGCTAACTACCACCAGTAGGCGGCGTTACGGGGGCGGAATGAGTCGATCGTTTCGGCTCGGCGGATCATCTTACTTGTTTGGGGGACAGCCTGATTGACTGTCCCCCAAACCTGCGGGCTTGATTCCTGCATCCCTCGAGCTCATGGACTCGCTACTGCTGTTGTTCAACTTCTACTTCGATCCGCTTCCCGATCGAGTGTGCTGTTGGAGTAGACCCATACCATTCGCCCGCCGAGTTGTAATACATCGCGCTCAACGTGCCCGAGAACTCATTCTCCGAGACCAGTGTAATCGTGCCTCGGAACTTCACCGTGCCGACGGCCATGCCGGATGCATCGACTATGATTCGTCTGACGGTAAAGGCGAATTGATTCTTCCCGATCCGAATCCAATTCCCCTGCCCTGCCTCGGTCGTGCTTACTAGACCCATGGGACTGGGGAAGTTCCATGGGTGGAGGGTACAAAGGACTGTCCCCGAAACAGCAGGATTGGTTGAGTTGGAGGTGTAAGTGTCCATGTAACGGTAAATGGTGGCGTCCGGCGCATCGCCAAACTTTAGCTGGCAAAGCCATGCTCCTTCGACGGAATACGACCTCTCCGTATCCTGATACGGAGAAGCACACAGCGAGATCCCCGCAAGTATGACTGTCCCAAACAAAACCTGCAGAATCTTCCTCCTGCTGACGTTCATGCCGCGCCTCCTTGGATATTGTGTTGGATTTCATTTCAAGCAGCCTCAGGCTGCCCTCACTACCTAATGCGGAAACGGGAGGCGAATTTCTGAGCGGTCCGGATCGATATTCTGACGATGACGCTCGAGCGGAGAAGAGAACAAGCGATATATGGGTCACATGGGAGCATTCGAGATTCTATGAGCTTATCGAGTCTTTGAGCTCAGTTATTCAGAGTCAAACCCCGAGGAAGGGACTCAAAGGATCATGAGCAAGGGAGCAAGGGTTTTCGCCTTACCGGGACTGATGTATACTCGGGCCAGCTCAAGCAAGCAGCATCCCCCTGTGTTCATCAGAGGAGGGCTTGTGGCAGGAGTGCCCTCGCACGAAGTCACTCAGCTTCTTCAGGCTTGGTCTGCCGGCGATCGCGCGGCGCTGGACAGACTCATCCCGTTGGTCTACGACGAGCTGCATCGCCTGGCACACAGCTATATGAGGCGCGAGCATGCCGGCCATATCCTGCAGACCACAGCTCTGGTAAATGAGGCTTACCTTCAGCTCGTGGATACGGACAAGGTGAAGTGGCACGACAGGACCCACTTCTTCGCCATCGCTGCCAGGCTGATGCGGCGGATCCTTGTTGACAGTGCGCGTTCGCGCTCTGCGCAAAAGCGGGGAGGCAAGATCTGCCGCGTGTCGCTCAGTGATTCCGTTGTCTTCGCGTCCGAGCCGGATGCGGATTTGATCGAACTCGACGATGCGCTCACGGCGCTTGCGGAGGTCGATGCCAGAAGGGCGAAAGTGGTTGAGCTGCGCTTCTTTGGCGGAATGACTCTCGAGGAGGCTGCGGAAGTGTTGAACGTCTCGGCCGACACCGTGTGGCATGACTGGGACCTGGCGAAGACATGGCTCTTCCGCGAAATGAAACACAGGGCAAAGCGATGAAGCCGGAACGCTGGCAGGAGATCGTTCGGTTGTATTACGCGGCCCTGGAGCGGAAGCCGGAAGAGAGGGCGGATTTTGTCAAAGAAGGGTGCGGGGGCAATGAATCTTTGCGGAAAGAAGTAGAGTCCCTCCTTGCCTGCCGCCCGAGAGCGGAGAAATTCATGGAGTCTCCTGCGCTGGAGGCGGCTGGCGGGATTCTCCCGGAGAATCCGCAGGCCGGATCCACCGAAGGCAATGCGCGGCAAAAGCACGAGATTCCAGGAGAAGCCAGCGCGCGATCGGGCCGACGGTGGATGACTCCGCCGTGGTGGATATTGTTCCTCTCCGTGCCGTTCGTAGCCTGCGCAGGCTTCCTCTACTCCTGGCTGTTCTTCGGACCTGAGCCAGCAGGCTGGATGTTACAACTGGACAACCGAGTCAGTGCTGAAGGCTGGAATCGAATAACGAGTGTCGGTCCGCATTCCCCGGCTGCGCGCGCAGGTTTTCAGAGAGGCGATCTCATCCCTTCGAGGGATCTGGACCAGTTCCGTGCCCATCCACAAGCAGCTGGTCAAACTCGATTCCAGGTCAAGCGCGGTGATGAAACCACGGAACTGACTCTCACACGAAAGGGGAAGGATCGGGAATACTGGCTGGGTTCTGAAGGAATCAGAGCCCTGCTTCTGATTGTCGATTCGGTACTGTACCTTATTCTCGCAGGAATCCTCGTCGTCATGCGGCCGCAGGACAGCCTGGCGCGCTGGGGTGCGATTCTGCTCGCCCAGTTCGGCGTATTTTTGCCGATGACGGTGGTCAGGATCCCCGGCTCTTCTTTCATGCTCGAATCCGCACACGCTCTCCGCTCACTCCCGATTGGACTCGGACCGGTAATACTATTGGGAATGTCGATTTGCACAATGGGGCCGGCCGGGGCTTTCGGTTTCCTCGGAGGCTTTCCCCGCACTCCCCTCACAGGCCGGCGCGCATGGTTATTCACTTGGGTGCCCGGCATAGTGGTGACGATTCCTGTAGACCTGAGAATGTATTGGCTGCCGGTCTATGCAGGGGCAAATGGTCCTGTGATTCCCATTTGGCTGCTCATGCCGGGCTGGGTACTCGGCGTGTGCTATCTTGCGGCGAGTGTCGTCCTTCTAATGCACAACTACAGGAAGATTGAGGAGCGCAACGAGCGGCGGCGCCTGCGATTGGTGGCGACGGGTTTTGGCATAAATGTTTTCGCCATGGCTGCCAATCTAGCCATGCAAACACCGGTGGCACCGATCGAGCGATTCCACTATGCCTACTGGCTGCCCTATTTTGAGCCTGCGAGGCCCTTGTTGGTTGCCCTAATCCCGATCTGCACCGCATACGCGATCCTGCGCCACAGAATGTTCGACATTCACGTGATGATACGGCTCGGCCTGCGGTATGCGGCTGCGAGAGGGCTGCTCCTGTCCATTATCCCGGCAACCGCCCTGGTGCTCGCCGTGGATCTGATGACACATGGCAACCAACCATTGGTCGAGATCGCCCGGCGTCGAGGCCTGCTTTATGCGGCAGCAGCATCGGGCGCCTTCCTGCTACATGTCCGGCAGAAAACCTGGTTGAATGCGCTCGACCGGCGCTTTTTCCGCGAGCACTATGACGCGCGGCGACTCCTCAGCGCGGTCGTGGAGGATGTGCGGCGGGCGGAGACATTTGATCAGGCGGCCTCCCATGTGATCTCCCAGATCGAAGCATCGCTCCATCCTAAGTTTGCAGGCTTTATGGTGCATGAACCCGGCGCGGCGAGTTTCCGGTCGGTGGTTTCCACTTTTAGTGCACCTGCGCCGATTCCTGCTCATTCCAGGTTGATCGCCCTGATCAGGTTATTGGATAAACCGCTCGAGAATTCACAGGGTCAGTCTGGTCGGTTGCAGCAGGAACTGCCCCTTGAGGACCTCGAGTACCTTAAGGAGACTGGAGCGGAGTGGCTCTTTCCGGTCACGCTGGGTGGGACGGGTACGGAGGCAGTTCTGGTGCTTGGCCCAAAGCGCTCCGAGGAGCCTTATTCTCAGGAGGACCGGGAGATCCTTTCTGCGATCACGGGAAGCCTCGCGCTGCTTCTCGAGCGATCGCTGGTAGTTGTGCCGATTCAGTCCGGGTTTGGAGAATGCCAGTCGTGCGGACGTTGTTATGATTCCGGCGTCGCAATCTGCGAGACGGACAGTGCCGGACTGTCGACGTTGCCTTACTCGCTGACGCTGGCGCGGCGTTACCGGTTTGAGCGAAGGCTGGGCCGCGGCGGCATGGGAACGGTTTATCAGGCGCGGGACGTCGAGCTGGAGCGGCTCGTGGCCGTGAAGGTGATCCGCTCGGAGAGGATGCCCGGCACGGACGCCGTGGCCCGGTTCCGGCGGGAAGCCAAAGCTGCTGCCGGATTCTCCCATCCGAATGTTGTCACCGTATATGACTTCGGCGTGGCTGAAGACGGCCGGGCTTACCTCGTGATGGAGCTGCTGAGCGGATGCAGCCTGCGCGAGGAACTGGTCCGATGCGGGCGCCTCGACACGAAGAGGGTTCTGGAAATCGTGAGTGGAGTCGGCTCAGCGATTGCTGCGGCACACGACCGCATGTTACTCCACAGGGATATCAAGCCTGAGAACATCTTCCTCACCAAATCGGGAGGGGAAGAAGTCGCCAAGATCCTCGATTTCGGCCTTGCCAAAACACTGGCGCAGGAAGAGGCGATGGACAGCATGCCGGACACCGCGCCCGGCATCCTGATTGGAACCCTCCCTTACATGTCCCCGGAGCGGATGCGAGGAACACCCGCGACGGAGAGTTGCGATATCTGGGCTCTGGCCGTCATGGCATTCGAGATGCTCACCGGAGTTCATCCGTTCGCCTCATCGGCCGACTGGCGCATGGTGTTGCATGGGGGCCAGTTCCCAGCGCTCAACGCGGATGCTCCTGGGCTGACACAGGGGCTCAAGGAGTTTTTCGAACGTTCCCTGGCCGCCGATCGCTCGCGTCGCCCCCTATCTGCGCGCCAGTTCCTTACCGAGCTGCAGGCCGCCCTGCAGGAACAGGCGTATCTGCGGGCATGAGAGCGTCACGTACTATAAAGCCGAGAATCCTTGCGTCCCTGGAAAGAACTCTTTGAGTTCCTTTGAGCTCCTCGAGTTTTCGAGGTGGGCCTTCAAAGACACGAAGAGCTCAAAGAATCTCGAATGCCGCTCGCCCACTTGATCGAGAGCGGCAGGGAGCATCCTTACCGGCCCAGTTCAGAACGGCCAAAGCGGGGGCACAAATCCGAGGTTGAAGCCCTTGCTCGCCGGGAGCAGCGACGCGTCCGGTCGTACCCCTGTGTCGAGCCAGCTGTTCATCGCTCCCAGCACCGACAGGTACTGATCCGCGCTGAACGAGCAGTGGCCGACAGCGTTCACGTACGCCTGCACAAGCAGATCACTGCTACCCGCCTCCTGCACGAGCGCCGCGTAGTAGCTCTCGTGAGATATGAACGCCTGTCCATCGAATATGGCGTGCATCGTCAGCACGGGCCTGCTCAGGCGTCCGCTCAGCCCGCCCCAGTGCTCGACATGGTTTCGTGCTGCGATGTCGGCCGTGATATTTGTTCGGGCGTTCATGTAGGCAAGCAGTTCATCGGCATTGACACCGAGTGAATCCAGGTACAGCTTATCCTGCTCAGTGAGCGTGTATTGTATGCCAACGTTTGTAGCTACCGGACCTCCGTATAGCGCCTCCGCAGCTGCTCGGTTCTGAGTCGCTTTCCACATATTCACGGCGAAGAATTCGTTGCCGTTTGACGGGTTTATACCCCAAAACGCCTCCGGAGGCTGGTGCATGACAAGGCGGATGAATTCCCATCGGCCATAGGTCGCAGGGCTTGGCCACGTCTCCGCCTGAAGAAGCGGCAACACGTCCGCCCAGAAGTCCAAGTCATCTCTGAGGTCTTCGATTGGTCCCCACAGCTCATCGTGCCAGCCGAAAGCTGCAGCGTATGCCAGGCCGAATGAAAGAGCCGAGTCCAGATTCTCCGGCGTCCCTGCGGCAGGTGGGGAAATCCCAATTGCACCGTCATATACCCCCGGATATTCCTCGATCAGCTTGAGAGCAATCTTGCCCCCGAGCGAATTGCCCCAGACGATGATGCGGCCGGGATTCCCTACCATTCCCCTGAAGAAGTTTGTGAGCGACAGCGTTCGCAGCATTCCGTCTTTGTCGGTATTCTGGAAGCCTGAACCCGCTATTGCGTAACCGAGCCCCAGCAACTGTTTCTCCAAGGACGGAGTCACCTTCGGAAACGAGACCGGTGCAGCTTGGGTTACCACAAGCCCAAGGGGATTGTTCGGGTGTGCGAAAACCAGCAAGGTGCCGTTCCAGTTCGCCGGCACCCGGATTATGTAATCGGCCCCGTCGAGCGTACCAGTGAGGTCGGCGGGAAGCGGGATGTGTGCGACACCCTTGCCGTCCGCCATGGCCCGACAGGTGAGAACCACAAACATAATGATCAGCACGCGCAGTTTCATACTGCACCTCCAGATAGATAGTTTTGCCTGAACTGACGACACTCCCGGCGTCTATTTCACTTAGTCGCGGAGGCGGAGATAATTTCATCGGCTGAGGTCGTGCGGACACGAACCTCCCAGGTCTTGCTCTTCTTGCCGACCAGTCTCATGCCCCGACTCCCAACTACGTGGGGGGCGTTCGGTGTCATTTCAAGCAGTTTTGCGCTGTTCTCACTACACAATGGGCAAACGGCAGGCGAAGTTCTGAGAGGCACGTTATTTTTCTTTGGACGCCCACCGGTAAGCAGAAGCACGCTGAGAACCAGGGGATTGGGGAGGAGCGGATGATGAGGGTGACTATCTGAATCGGGTGTATAATCGATGCCATCTTGAGCTAGCCGCATTTCGCCTGTGCTCAGCAGAGGAGGGCCTGTGGCCGTAGCGCCCTCGCACGAAGTTACCCAGCTTCTTCATGCCTGGTCCTCCGGTGATCGGGCGGCACTGGAAAAGCTCATCCCTCTGGTCTACGACGAGCTGCACAGGTTGGCGCACAGCTACATGAGGCGTGAGCATGCGGGCCATATCCTGCAGACCACGGCCCTGGTGAATGAGGCTTACCTTCAGCTAGTTGATACCGACAAGGTAGAGTGGCAGGACAGGACCCACTTCTTCGCAAT